>JBEPXB010000105.1:0-7462 GCA_041642135.1 Halobacteriales archaeon
TTCACGGCGTGGAGGGTGGCGGCCGTCGAGACGCCGATCACGCCCTCGCTGTCGTCCACGGCGTCGGCGATGCCCGCACAGTGGGTCCCGTGGCTGTTGTCGTCGTCCCACGGCTCGCTCCCCGTGGTGCTGTCGACGTAGGCCTTGCCCTTGCCGAGGTTGGCCTGCAGGTCTGGATGATCGGAATCGATCCCCGTGTCGAGGATCGAGATATCCGCGCCACTACCGGTGTAGCCGTCCGCGTGGACGATGTCCGCGTCGACGCGGTCGACTCCCCACGGGAGCGTCTCGATCGCCTGCATCCGTCCGTCGGGTTCGACGTAGTCGACGTTCGGGTTCTTCTCGAGGGCCTCGCGGGCCTGTTCGGGGAACCGCCCGGCGACGGCCTTCCCGATGTCGCCGAAGTCGAGTTCCCGGTGGACTTCCTCGGCCATCCGTTTGGCCTTCCCGGCCGCCCGCTCGTTCGCCGCTCCGACGATGTGCCGATCCGGCGGGGCCGCCCCCCCGGTACCGGCGCCGACGGCACCGAGTGCCGCCCCGCCGGCGACCGTCCGGAGGAGGGTCCGCCGTCCGAAACCACCGTCGTAGCTATCGACCATTCGTGTTCCTCGATCGATAGAGTTCGTTCGACCGATCCGTTCGAGAGCCGCTCCGGTCCTGTCCGTGGTGGGTGATAGTTCGATCCCTCGGCCGACCCGACCGCCAGGGCTCTGTTGAATCTTTCGGTTAATTTACTATTCTTTAATTCCGATTATCATGTTTTGTATCTATACATCCGACCGGCTCTTTCGCGAAAGAGAGTAGCCGGAGGACCCGCCCGAATATAAGAAATTTTACCCGACCGGTTTGCCGGGATAGCCACTTCGTGCGAGCGGACGTGGCGAGACGAGAAGGGATGAGGCACAGCGCCACGAGTCGTTCGGACGTCTTCGCACACCCGGACGGTTCGACGCGGTGCCACGCGAACTCCTACTGTTCGTGACCGTGGTCGTGGAGGGACGCGAGCACCGCAGGATGCGTGATACGGTCGTGCGTAACCGTTTTCAGCGATCTTCAGGACGATCGGTGTCACGGGACCGGTGGGACGGAACGAGGGGCCGTGAGGTGGGAAAGAATTACGCACGACCGTATGAGGAGGTTTCGGCCGCGATCACCCGGTCACCGTGACGGATCTACAGCCTCGCGGGAAGTGCGCTCCGGAGGCGGAGTTACGGGTCTCGTGGGCAGGTCCCGTTCGACTCGGTGATCCAGCCAGCCCCGGAGTGTCGCACCGACGGGATCGGTGTCACGCGGTGCGGACGGCCGACGTGGATCCCGTCAGCCGCCCACCTCGCCGCGTATCTTCCCCGCGAACTTCTCCCGGACCTTCTCGAGTTTCGGCGGGATCTGGACCGCGCAGTAGGGCTGGTTCGGGTTCTTCTCGTAGTAGTTCTGGTGGTACTCCTCGGCCTCGTAGAACGTCTCGAGGGGTTCGACATCGGTGACGACCTCGTCGTAGACGCCCTCGCGCTCGAACTCCTCGATCAGCGCTTCGGCGACCTCGCGCTGTTCCTCGTCGTGGTAGAAGACCGCCGAGCGGTACTGCGAGCCGACGTCCGGACCCTGCCGGTTCACCGTCGTCGGGTCGTGGATGGCGAAGAACACCTCCAGGAGTTCCCGATAGGTGATGACCTCGGGGTCGAACTCGACCTGAACCACCTCGGCGTGGCCGGTCGTCTCCGAGCAGACCTGCTCGTAGGTCGGGTTCTCGACGTGGCCGCCGGCGTAGCCGGAGGTCACCTCGCGGACCCCGCGAAGTTCCTTCATCGGGGCCTCGACACACCAGAAACAGCCGCCGCCGAGCGTCGCCAGTTCGGTCTCTGCCATACCCTCCCTACGGGGTCGACGGACAAAGGGCGTTCGCCCCCGGCGGTCCGGTGCCCTCCCGGAAGCCGGGCCCCGCTCCGTGACAGGGGAAGAGATATGCGCTACCCCGCGGGTGGTGCGGGCATGACCGACGTCCAGGTGACTGTCGTCCCGCGAGGGACGATACGGATGGACCGCAACTTCCAGCAGGAGGCACACACCATCGCGCGACGCTCGGACCCGAACCCCGACCTGGAGTTCGTCGAGTCGCCGATCTACAACCTCGTGATCGACCACCCCGAGGCGACGATACTGTGGGACACCGGCGCACACCCGGAGGCCGGCGAGGGACACTGGCCGTCGGGCCTCTTCGACGCCTACCCCGTCGAGGACCCCGGGAGCCACGCTCTCGACACGGATCTGGAGCAAGTGGGGTATGGGATCGAGGACGTCGACTGCGTCGTCCAGACTCACCTCCACATGGACCACGCGGGCGGGCTGGAGCAGTTCGCGGGGACGGACGTCCCGGTGTACGTCCACGAGGAGGAACTCAAGTACGCGTACATGAGCGCGACCACGCGGGAGGGGAGCGCCGGGTACGTCCTCGGGGACTTCCACCACGACCTGGAGTGGCGGCTGGTCCACCGGCACCGCGAGACGCCGTTCGAGGACCTCGAACTCCTGCACCTACCGGGACACACCCCGGGGATGCTCGGGACGATGCTCCACCTCGAGGGCGGGACGCTGCTGTTCACGAGCGACCTCGCGGACGTGGCCGCGAACTACCGCAAGGAGTGGCCCATGGGTCCGGGGCTGATCTGGAACCGGCAGAAGTGGCTCGAGAGCGTCAGAACCGCGAAGGAACTCGAGCGACGCCACGACGCCGAGGTGGTCTACGGCCACGACCACGAGCAGTTCGAGGAGATCGTGGAGGGCTGGCCGTAGGGTAGGAGTCACCGACGGAGCGCGTCGGATCACGTCGGGGGGACACCGTGAACGAGGAGCGTCCTGCGGGGACGACGCGAGGTAGGAACGGGACGGTCGGGATCAGCAGCAGTACATGAACGGGTTCACGAGCGCCACGCGGTCCCCGTCCTCGAGTTCGGTGTCGAACCCGTCGAGCAGTTCGTTGAACCGGCCGTTGACGAGCACTCGGGCGTACCGCCGGGTCTGCTCGCCCTCGGGGTTGGCGACCCAGCGCCCGGGGAGCGCGTCGAGGTCGGGCACTCTGGCCCACCCCTCGGTGGACGCCTCGGCTTCCGTCTCCGCGATGAGGAGGTCCGCGACGTCGTGTTCCTCGAGGAACGCCTCCAGGAACTCCCGGAGGGTCGACCCCTCGAACGTGAACTCGAAGCGGTGCTCGGAGAGGGCGGTCCTGACGTGACCCGTCGCCTTCACGTCGACCGTCGTCGTGACCGTGTCCTCCCGCGCTTCGCTCGACACCTGCGTGCTCATGCGTGCCTCTCGGCCGTGTCCGGACGTGAGGCTTGCCCCGAACGTGTTCGGTCGGCGGATCCGCTCACGCCAGCCTCGCGAGGACGAACAGCGCCGAACTCCCGAGCGGGTCGTCGACGAACCGCTCCCGGACCACCTCGAAGCCCGCCTCGCGGAGCTGTGCGAGCGTCGTCTCGCGCCCGGGCGTGCTGAAGAACATCGAGCGCCCGCTCCCGAGCCAGTCCCGGCGGGTGGTCTCGTAGCTCGACGTCCCGACCGTGGTCAGGAGGTATCCGCCGGGCCGCAGGACGCGGGCGAACTCGCGGTAGACGGCCGGGTGTTCGACACGCGGGACGTGGAAGACGGCGTGGTAGGCCGTGACCGCGTCGGCCGAGCCCGCTTGCAGGGGTATCGCGGTCATGTCGGCCTGGAGGAGTCGGACGTCAGGTACCCGCTCGCGTGCGAGCGAGAGCCCGCGCCGGGAGAGATCGAGACCCACGCTCCCCGGCGGGAGGTTCGCGAGCGTCCGGGCTCCATCCCCGCACCCGACGTCGAGGACGATCGGCTCCGGGGGCAGTTCAGCGAGGAGTTCGTCGATCAGCGCGGCGTCCTCGCCGTCCGCACGGCGGTTGGCGGCGTACGTCTCCGCGACGGCGTCCCACGACTCGCGGACGCGGTTCCGGTCCATGCGAGGTGGAGGGTTCCGGAGCGTATCGGGCTTGCCCTCGCGGCATCGCGGGCGGTACCGGGACGGGATCCGGGGGTGACCGTTTATGTTCCGTGGGCCTCTCGACTCGGGGACATGCAACGGACGGTCGGCACGTACGACTACGTGGTGGTCGGTGCGGGGTCGGCAGGGTGTGTGATGGCCAGCCGGCTCACCGAGCGGTCGGACCGCTCGGTCCTGGTCCTCGAGGCCGGCGAACCGAACGACAAGCGGGAGATCGACATCCCCGGGGCCTTCCCCGAACTGTTCCGGAGCACGGTCGACTGGGAGTACTACACCGAGCCCCAGCCCGAGTGTGACGGTCGCCGGCTCTACTGGCCCCGGGGGAAGACCCTCGGCGGGTCCTCCTCGATCAACGCGATGATCTACGTCCGGGGCCACCCCGCCGACTACGACCACTGGGCCGACCTCGGCAACGAGGGCTGGGACTACGAGACGATGCTCCCCTACTTCCGGAAGAGCGAGCACTTCGAACCGGGAGGGTCACGGTACCACGGGATGGGCGGGCCGCTGAACGTCGCCGAGCACCGCTCGCCGCACCGGTTCTCCCGGCGGTTCGTGGAGAGTGCGGCAGCCGCCGGCCACGAGCGCAACCCCGACTTCAACAGCGAGCGGCAGGAGGGCGTCGGGTTCTACCACCTCACCCAGGAGGACGGCCAGCGATGTAGCGCCGCCGACGCGTTCCTCACCCCCGCGCTCGACCGCCCGAACCTGCGTGCGGAGACCGGCGCACACGTCACGCGAGTTACGTTCGACGGCGACCGGGCGACCGGCGTCGAGTTCCGACAGCACGACCGGGAGTACCACGCCCGTGCCGACCACGAGGTGGTCGTCTGTGCCGGAGCGGTCGACTCCCCGAAACTCCTCATGCTCTCCGGGATCGGCGACCCCGAGCACCTCGCCGAACACGGGATCGACGTGCGGGCCGACCTGCCGGGCGTCGGCCGGAACCTCCAGGACCACCTGTTCGCGTTCAACGCCTACCGCTCGCTGGAGGAGGGGACGCTCGACCACGCCGGGGGGCCCGTCGACCTCGCGAGGTACTTCCTGTTCAAGCGCGGTCCCCTCACCTCGAACGGCGCCGAGGCCGGGGGGTTCGTGGGGACCGATGCGGGGGCTGATGGGCTCGACGCCCCGGACCTCCAGTTCCACTTCGTCCCGGCGTTCTTCATGCGACACGGGGAGGACAACCCCGAGGACGACCACGGGTTCTCCATCGGCGTCACCCAGCTCCGCCCGGAGAGCCGGGGGCGGGTCACGCTCCGGTCGGCCGACCCGCTCGCCGCGCCGGCCATCGATCCGCGCTACCTCTCCGAGGAGTCGGACCTCGACGTCCTCGTCGAGGGGATACGGATGGCCCGGGAGATCGCTGACCAGCGCCCGTTCGACGATGTCCGGGGGGAGGAGGTGTGGCCCGGCGAGGGCGTCGAGAGCGACGGGGCGATCGCCGAGTGGGCCCGCGAGACCGTCGAGACGGTCTATCACCCGGTCGGCACCTGCAGGATGGGCGAGGACGGGATGGCGGTCGTCGACGACGAACTCCGGGTCCACGGGGTCGAGGGGCTCCGCGTGGTCGACGCGTCGGTCATGCCGACTATCCCGGGAGGCAACACGAACGCGCCGACCATCGCCGTCGCCGAGCGGGCGGCCGACCTGACGAGTGCGGCGTGGTAGGATCCAGGGATAGGAGACGGTATCGGAGGGGACACCGGCGCCGGATCCCGGATCCGTACGAGTCGTTATCGGGGACGTCGCAGGCTCTGGCCGGGACGCGAGCAGTCAGGCGCCGAACAGGAACGGCCCAACTCTCGACCGGACGGGTGGGTGCTCTCCCCTCCCCCTCCCGTCGGTCCCCGGAGCCGGCCGAGCAGGAACGACCGGTGATCTCGCGGGGCAGGTGGCCACGGGAGGTCGGACGACTCCGGCGGACGGTCCCCTGCAGGCGGACGGGTCGGCGGCGGCCGGGGTGGTCGCCAGGGCGGGACGACCGTGGAGGGCCGAGCGGGGAGTGGTGGCCTCGTCACCGACCGGTCGTCGCCCGACGTGCGGGCGGGGACCGGGCACGAACCGGGACGCCGGGAGCCGTCTCATGGCCACGTGGACGGTCGATGGCCGGGGGTAATAGCCTCATGCCGTCGTGCTTCGGTATCCGTCAGGGTTCGTCGAACACCGTCGCGAGCAGCTTTCGCTGGGCCGCCTGGAGGTGCTGGTGGAGCGTCGAGGGGGCGATGTCGAGCGACGCGGCGAGGGCCTCGGCGGTCGTCCCCCGCGGGTAGTCGTAGTAGCCCGCGAGCGAGGCGGCCCGGAGCGCCGCCAGCTGCTTGTCGGTCAGCCGCTCGACGACCCGCTGTCGGACCGTCGGCGCCGACCGTTCCGAGCGGTCGACGACCCGCTTGGCGAGCAGTTCGGCCCCGTCGAGCCGCTCCTCGATGGCCGAGACGGCCTCCCGGGCCGAGGCCGCCGCGGGGAACCGCGCGGTGAGCGAGCCCGACCCGTCGACGGCACGCGCCGTCCGGAGGCTGGCGCCGTACTCGGCGATCGCCCGCAGTCCCGCTGCCTCCGCGGACACGGCGCACTCGATCGAACACCGGTCGCCGTCGTCGGCGAGGACGCGGGCGTCGTCGACGGCCGGTGCGTCGTCGAGGGCCTCCCGAACGGCGTCGGTCGGCGCCCTCTCGACCGTCGCGTACTCGAGCAGCGACCCCTCCTCGGTCGGGACCACACCGCCGACGGTCACCGTACACGCGAGCCGCTCGGAGAGCGCGGTGAACCACGCATCCGACGGGTCGAGCCCGAGTTCCACCTCGACGGCCGTGTTGCCGAGCAGCAGCCGCCGGTTGTTGGTGGCGTTGATGACGAACCCGACGACGCGCCCGAGCGTCTCGAAGGCGACCGTCTCGCGCTCGCTGAACGCGTCCGGTTCGGGCGCGTGGACGACGAGCACGCCGAAGACGGTGTCGGCGTACGACAGCGGCGCGACGAGACACGACCGGGCACCGTCCTCGACGGCCGCCTCCCGGAGCGGGTCGGGCACGCGCTCGTCCGTCGCGAGACGGGCGACGATCCGGAGGGTACCGTCCTCGAGCGCCGAGCGGACCGGCTCCACGCCGGTGACCTCCCCGGCGAGAGCGTCCTCCCCGTCGGACCCGGTCCGGGAAACGACGCTACCGGGTTCGGTCCCGCGTTCGACGATCCGGGCGTCGACGTAGAACGCCGAGTCGGCGAGCGCCTCGCAGACCGTCCGCTCTATCTCCTCGCGGGTCGCCGCGCCGACCAGCGACCGGATGATCTCCTCGACCAGGGCGTTGAGCCGGTTCAGTCGCCGGAGTTCGTCGCGCTGGCGCTCGAGTTCGCGGCGGCGGGCGCGCCGTTCTGCGAGCCGGTCGGCGCGCTCGATGGCCGTCTCGACGTTCGCCGCCAGCACCCGACCGAGCGAGACGTCCACCTCGTCGAACC
>JBEPXB010000106.1:0-7416 GCA_041642135.1 Halobacteriales archaeon
TTGGTCGGCCACGCACCGCTCGCCGTTCGACTGCCCGGGGAGCGCGTCAGCGCTCCTCGGAGTCCAACACGCGGATCTGGTCCCCACGAACCGTGACGGGGATGGGAACCGTCGCCTCGTAGAGCTCGACGGTGACCTGGTCCTTGCCCTCGTCGATGCGCTGGACCTGTGCCTTCTCGCCCTTGAACGGGCCGGCGATCAGTTCGACGATGTCGCCCTCGGCGATCCCCTCGACGTCCGGCTTGGGCGAGAGGAAGTGCTCGACCTCCGAGATCGAGGACATCCCCGGCACGACCCCGCGGGCGTGGGGTATCTCGTCGAGGATGCGCTCGAACACGCTCTCGTCCTCGGCCTCGACCATCACGTAGGAGGTGAGCTGGTCGGGCGCGAGCGCGGCGTGGATCGACGGCTCCTCGCGGTTCATGATCATGTCCGCGACGGTTCGCTCCTGACTCGCGGTCGTCTTGACGGCGAAGATACCCATCTCAGGCACCCCCGGGGACGAACGACATGAACACGAAGATGACGAACCCGAGGAGGCCCACCAGCATGATGCCGGCGCCGGCGATGAGCGCGACCTGGGAGAACTCCTCGCTCGAGGGCGTACTCGCCAGCTTGAGCACGCGGGCGTACGAGGAGAGGTCTTTCGGGACTTCCATACCACGGACTTTTCCGTCCGGGTTTTTCTACCTGTTGGTCCGCACGGGACGGAGAGCAGTGTGAGGACGGGACGAGAGGAGGACGGATGTGGCGGTCCCGAGGCCGGCCGGAGCGGTCGACCCGGTTACTCGATGAAGTCGATGCCGCCGTCGGAGGTGGCGGTCCGTCCCTGGCCACCCTGCTGGGCGCGCTGTTCGCGCTCGGCCTCGCTCTTGCCGTAGATCTGCGGGCTCTCGACGCCCGTGACGACGACCATCGTCTCCATCTTCCCGTCGAATTCGGGGTTGACCGAGGCGCCCCAGATGATGCGGGCGTCGGGGTCGATCCGGTCGTAGATCTCCTCGACGACGCCCTCGGCCTCCTCGATGGACATGTCGGGGCCGCCGACGACGTTGACGAGGGCACTGTTCGCGCCGTCGAACTCGACGTCGAGCAGCGGCGACCGCAGGGCCGAGCGCATCGAGTCCTGGGCCTTGTTCTCCGAGTCGGACTCGCCGAGACCGATCATGGCGACGCCGCCGTTCTCCATGATGGTCTTCACGTCGGCGAAGTCCACGTTGACGAGGCCGGGCTTGGTGATGAGTTCGGTCATCCCCTTGACCGAACGCATCAGGACGCGGTCACAGATCTTGAACGCGTCCTGTAGCGGGAGGTTCGGCGCGAAGTCGAGCAGCCGGTCGTTCGGGATGACGATGACTGTGTCCGCGACGGCCCGGAGCCGCTCTAAGCCGGCGTCGGCGTTCGCCCGGCGTCGCTCGCCCTCCGCGGTGAAGGGGATGGTGACGACGGCGATGGTGAGCGCGCCGGCCTCCTGGGCGGCCTGAGCCACGACCGGAGCGCTCCCGGTTCCGGTCCCGCCGCCCAGCCCGGCGGTGATGAACACCATGTCCGAGCCGTCGATGGAGGCCTGGATGTCCTCGATGTTCTCCTGGGCGGCCTCCTCGCCGATCTTCGGGACGCTTCCGGCCCCGCGGCCGCCGGTCCGCTGCCGGCCGATCAGGATCTTCTTGTCGGCGATCACCTGCTGTCCGAGGTGCTGTGCGTCGGTGTTCGCGGCGATGAGTTCGGCCCCGTGGATACCTTCCTGGGCCATCCGGGTGACGGTGTTCCCGCCGGCGCCGCCGCAGCCGAACACCGTTATCTCGGTCTCCAGGTCCGTGATGACCTCCGCCAGCTCCTCGTCGGTCATCGTCCCGGACGTGTTCGGCGCGGCGTCGCTCTCGGCTCCGTTACCGTGGGCGGCCCCATCCACCCGGTCCTCCTCGGCCTCCTCGATGGCGTCCTCGATCAGCGAGTCCATGCTACCCGGCGCGTAGCGTGTGCGTCATATGTATCTATCGCCGGCGTCAGACGCCCGTCATACGGTTTCGGAGCCGCTGGCGGCCGATTTCGAGGGTCGAGTGTAAACCCCTGAACGCGATATAAAAACTCGACGGCCCGCTCCGGTCGTGACCGATCCGCGTCTGACGGGGGCGCGTAGCGAGGGCGACGGGAGCGAGCACAGCGAGCGACCAAGCCCTCGAAAACGCGAACGGCGACCGAAGGGCGCGACCGGAGAGCGTCTCGGAACGGCGAGAACACGAGGGGCGACACCGAAAGAGTGGGCGTCGGACCGACGACCGTAAACCGCCCCGGTGGCTACCCGACGCATGACCGAGACGCACGCCGACCCGCCGTGGGTGAGTCTCTTCTCCGGCGGGAAGGACTCCTCGTGGGCGCTCTACCGGGCGCTAGAGGAAGGTCTCCCCGTCGAGCGACTCGTCACCGTCCATCCCGAAGGCGAGTCGTTCATGTACCACGTCCCGGCGACGGAGCTCGCCTCGCTGGCGGCCGAGAGCATCGGGATCCCCCTCGTCGACGTCCACCCCGAGGACTTCGGGGCACGAGCGCCGGAGGGCGAGACCTCCGGGGAGCGGGGTGACCGGGAACTGGAGCCCCTGGAGCGGGCCCTGGAGCACCTCGCCCGGGAGCTGGGTGGACTGGGGGGGCTCACCGCCGGCGCGGTCGAGAGCGAGTACCAGACCTCGCGCATCCGGGCGATGGCCGACCGCCTGGGCTGTGAGCTGTTCGCCCCGCTCTGGGGGGAGGACCCCCGCGAACTGGCCGAGGCGATGCTCGACGACGGGTTCGAGATACTGATACTGCAGGTGGCGGCGGGCGGACTCGACGAGTCGTGGCTCGGCCGCCGGCTCGACCGCGAGGCGCTCGCCGAACTCGAGTCGCTCAACGAACGCTACGGCGTCCACCTGCTCGGCGAGGGCGGGGAGTTCGAGACGTTCGTCACCGACGGGCCACACATGTCACGATCGATAGAGCTGGAGTACGAGCGGGTCTGGGAGGGCGACCGGGGACACCTCGAGGTGACCGACGCACGACTCGGAGCGGTGAAAGAGCCGGAGTAACCCGCCGGGAACGTGGTTCGGGGAGTGGAGAGAGAGGACTATCGGCCCCGACTCCCGTTGGTCAGCCGGGTGTGCGCGCCGATGAGCGCGCCAGCGAGGTCGAGGTTCTCGAGGTGGGCTTCCTCGTCGACGATGGAGTTCCGGACCTCGCAGTCGACGATGGTGGCGCCGGGGAAGACGACCGACCGCTCGAGCGAGGAGGATTCGACGTGGGCCCCGGCCATGACGTGGACGTTCTCGCCGAGTTCGGTGTCCTCGACGGTCGCCGAGTCGGCGACGATGCTCCCGCCGCCGAGGCCCCACTCGACGGCCTCGAGGTACGACTCGGGGGTGCCGATGTCGTACCAGGCGTCCTCGAAGGTGAACGCGTGGACCGGTTCCTGGGACTGGAGCCACTGGACGAACCAGCCGGGCTCGTCGGGGTTGTTGTCGTCCGAGAGGTACTCCTCGAACCGGAGCGAATCGCGCGGGAGGGCGTAGCAGGCGATGGAGACGAGCGTGCTCTTGGGGTCCTCGGGCTTCTCCTGGAAGTCGACGACGCGGCCCTCCTCGAGCGCGACGAGGCCGTAGGACTTGGCCTTCTCGCGCGAGCCGACGTCGTAGGCGGCCAGCGTCGCCGTTCCTTTGTCCTCGAAGTGGTCGAGGAAGTCCCGGAGGTCGAACCCCATGAGGTTGTCCCCGGCGACGACCAGCAGGTCGTCGTCGACGTTCTCGCGCTCGACGAGCTGGGCGAGCGCGCCGACGACGCCGAACTTCTCGTCCTCCTCGGTCGTCTCCTCGACCGACAGGACCGGCTTCTCGAAATCGCTCCCGTCGAGGTACTCCTCGAAGTCCTCGGCGAACCGCTCGTTCGTGCTGACGTACACCGTCTCGACGCGGTCGTCGCGCTCGAGCTGGTCGAAGATGCGGTCGATGACCGTCGTCTCCCCGACGGGGAGGAACATCTTCGGCCGGTGCTTCGTGATCGGCCACAGGCGCGTCGCGTACCCCCCGGCCAGCACGACTGCTTTCATGCTCGTGGATGTCATAGCGGCCCGGTAAAGCCCTTCTCATTCCCTCGGTGTCGAAACGGGTATCGAGCGAAACGGACCCGTACGTGCCGTTACACCCGGCTCCCGTGATCATCCGAAACCCGTCTCGGGCGGGTAGCACGGGGACGACCGGCGACCTCACGACAAGGGATATACGGGACCGAACCCACCTGCCGTCCATGCAGGGCGCAGACCGGACGACGCGCCAGCGCATCGCCGACTTCCTCCGTGGCGAGACCGCACGAGCCGGGACGCTGGCCAACGAGTTCGGCATCACCACCGCTGCCGCGCTCACCCACGTCGAGCACATCGCCCGGTCGCTCGCGAGCGAGGGCGACGAGCGGCTCCTGGTCGCCCCGCCGGAGTGCCGCGACTGCGGGTTCACCGACTTCGACGACCTCGTCAACCGACCCTCGCGGTGTCCCGAATGCCGCTCGGAGAGTATCGAAGAGCCGGCGTTCCGCGTCGAGTAGGGCGAGACGGAACGGACGACGGCTCTTCGCAGAGGAGCCGGCGTTCCGCGTCGAGTAGGGGTGGCGTCCGACTACCGCTCGGCGAGGAACCGTGTGGCCCGGCGGACCAGCGCGGAATGCGGGTCGGCCGCCGTGCGGGCCTCGTCGACCCGCCGGAACGCCTCCCGGAGCCCGATCCCCTCCCGGACCGCGAGCGCGGCGGCGGCGAACGCCTCGAAGTCGTTCCGCGGGCCGTCGGTCATCGGGTGACTGGGAACCGCTACCCCGTCCGGATATCCGTCCTCGGGTGGCGTGTGCGTGAGTCGGACCACGGTCCGGATGCCGGCCTCCCGGAGGGTGTCGCCGTCGGCCACATCGGCGAGCGACCAGACGCACAGCCCGAGAACGACTCTGTCGGTGGTCACGACCCCGTGAAGTCGATCCGTCCACCGGGGGTGCCGGTCGAGAGGTCCGCGTCCTCGCTCGGTCCGAGCGAGTCGAACTCGTAGGCCTCGTCGGTCAGGTAGACGTCGCCGTCGTGGACCGCCACCTCGACGGCGTCGAGGTACGCCCCCTCGCAGGGTCCGAAGTTACAGTACCCGGTGTCGGCCTCGAACGTCGCGCCGTGCTTCTGGCAGACGAGTTCCTCGTTCCGGACCATCCCACCCGAGCCCTTGTCGAACCGGACGTCCGTCCAGTGCTGGCAGTAGTTCTTCCACGCGGCGACCCCGTCGGCCAGCCTGACGAGGACGACCTCGACCTCGTCGAACCCCTCCCGGACGGTGAACAGGAGCGTCCCGTCTTCGGGGACGTCCGAGAGGGGAACGATACGACGGTCGTCGCTCGGTTCCATGTCCGGGGTTCGAGCGAGGGTGACGCCAACCTTGCGGTCCGTCGCGGGCTCCACGGCCACCACAACCGCCGAGTGCTCCCGGTCCGAACCCGACCGCATGACCGACCTCGACCGTCTCGGGCGGGCCTCGGGGGTGGCGTTCCCGGTCGTCTCGCTCCTCGCCATCCTCCTCGCGACGCTCCGTGCGCCGACGTTCGCGTGGGCCGTGAGCGCGCTCTCGGACCTCGGGGCGCCGGGGGAACCCACGGCACTGCTGTTCAACGGCGGCCTGCTGCTCGCCGGCCTCGTCGCGCTCCCGTTCGTCGCGTGGCTCTATCGCCGGGGTCGGAACCGGCTCGAACGGGCCGGCGCCATCGTTCTCGGGCTCTCGGCCGTTCTGAGCGCCCTGGTCGGCGTCTTCCCGACCGGGACCCCGCTCCACTTCCCGGTCGCGCTCGGGTTCTTCCTCACGATCCCGGCCGCGCTCTGGACCCACGCCGCGGGCGCGTACCGCGCCGGCCACCCCCGCGACGCCGCCGTCGGGCTCGTCTGCGGGGCGATCGACCCCGCCGCGTGGGTCGTCTGGGGACTCGTGGGGCAGGCGGTCGCGCCCGGGCTGGCACTGCCCGAGATCGTCGGCGTCCTGGGCCTGCACGCGTGGGCGCTCTACACGGTGTTCTTCGTCGATTCGGTGTTCTTCACCGATTGAGCCCGCCCGCGTCCCGGGCCGGGCTCGGAGACGACGTTCCCGTCCCGACCCGAGGGGGCGACAGCGACCCGGACAGGACCGGGGGTCCCCGCCCCCGGAACCCGAACCGGGATCGGAGCTGGAGCCGTGACCCGTTCCCCGGGAGTCGGCCGACGGCGGAAGCTCGGGGGAACGCGGGTCGAAAAGAAGCGGAGCGAACGGACGGCCTACGCGTCGGCCTCGGGCCGCTCGTCCGCGTCGGGTCGCTCGACGGTCACCTCGGGGGCGTCGGGGGCGTACTGCTTGACGTTGCCCATCGCCCGTCGAGCGTCCTGCCGGGCCTCGTGTGCCCGGAAGCTCGTCGCCAGCGGCGTGCCGTCCTCGTCGATGAGCCGCCAGCGCCAGCCGCCCTCGTCGTCCTCGAACAGTTCGAACGCGGCGCCGTCGACCTCGAGGACGCTCGCCTCGTCGACCACCTCGCGGGCGTCTTCCATCGCGGCCTCGGCCGCCTCTCGCGTCGGGTGCGTCTGGCCGGCCCTGGCGACCGTCTCCCGGTCGCCGTCGAGGAGCCGCCAGCGCCAGCCGTCCTCGACCCGTTCGAGGTCGTAGATCGGGACCCCGCGGTCGCGGATCGGGGCCTCGACCGCGTCGCGGCGGAACCGGGTGAGCGCCTCGACGGCGTCCTCGCGGGTGTCGTGGCTCCCGGCACCGGTCACGATCGGCCGCCGGTCGGGGTCGACCAGCTCCCAGGTGAACCCGTCGCCGCGTTCGTCGATCCGGTAGGCAGCGCGGTCGATGGTGAACCGGGTGGCGCCGTCGGACTCCTCGGCGTACTGCCGGGCGGCGTCGGTCGCCGACGCCGAGTCGTCGTACCGCCGGGCGCTCGTCCCCCGGACCACGTGATCGCGGTCGACGACATCGAACGACCACGCGGAACCGCGCTCGCGGACCCGCGCGGTCAGTTCGCCGAGGACGTTGACCGGGGCCGTCCGGACGTACGACTGGAGGTCCTCGACGGCGGCAACGGTCGCGTCGCGCGAGCGACGGGTCCCCTCGCTCCGCGCGAGCACCTCCCCGGAGGGCTCGACCAGGACCCACGCCCAGCGGGTCCCGGCGTCGGCGTCCGGCTCCGGTTCCGCCTGCTCGTCGGCCCCCGTGCCCTCGTCGGTCGGCTCGGCCTCGACCCGTCGGACGGCCGACCGGACCTCGGACGCGCTGGGCTCGTCGGTCGTCCCCTCGTCCGGGGCCTCGCCGTCCGTACCCGCGTCCGCCTCTTCGTCGGCGCCCTCCTCCGCTCCGCCGTCAGTGGCGGCCTCGACGGCGTGGATCTGGAACGTGGGCTCGTCGAGCC
>JBEPXB010000107.1:0-7401 GCA_041642135.1 Halobacteriales archaeon
CGACGCTCGTGTGGGTCGAGAGCCCGACGAACCCCCTGATGAAGCTCTGTGACATCGCCGCGATCGCCGACGTCGCGGCCGACGCCGGCGCCACGCTGTGCGTCGACAACACCTTCGCCAGTCCGTACTTCCAGCGGCCACTGGAGCTCGGCGCGGACGTCGTCGTCCACAGCACCACCAAGTACATCAACGGGCACTCGGATTCGATCGGCGGCGCGATCGTCACCCGAGACGGGTCCTTCTACGAGCGGGCGTCGTTCGTCCAGAAGTACGGGACCGGGTCGGTCCTCTCGCCGTTCGATTCCTACATGGTACTCAGGGGACTCAAGACCCTTCCCGGCCGCATGGAGCGCCACGAGGCCAATGCGCTCCGGATAGCGGCGTTCCTCGAGGAACACCCGCGAGTCGCGGCCGTCCACTATCCCGGGCTCGAGAGCCACCCGCAGCACGGTCTGGCGGCCGAACAGATGGCGGGCTACGGGGGGATGCTCTCGTTCGAACTCGCCGGCGACGCCTCGGACGTCGTCGACTTCCTCGACAGCCTCGAGCACTTCGAACTCGCGGTGAGTCTCGGTGGCGTCGAGTCCCTGATCGCGCACGTGCCGAGCATGACCCATCGCTACCTCGATGCCGACACGCTCGAACGAATGGGGATCTCGGAGACGCTGGTCAGGATGTCCGTCGGCATCGAGGACGTCGAGGACCTCCTCGCCGACCTCGAGCGGGGGCTCGCGAACGGCTGATACGGGCCGTCGTAACGATTTACCGCCGACCGCCCGGACGGGGTCGACGATCGGCGGTAAAGGACGACGACAGTCTGAGCGATGCTTCCCGGCGTAGTCTCTCACGTCTCCTGGCTCGGCTGCGAACGATCCTCTTCGAGCTCGTACTCGGTCGCTCAGTCCGAGAACAGCGACGTGTGGACGGGCGCGAACTCCGACTCGCCCTCCTCCCCGGCGGTGTCGGTCACGGCGGCCCCGGCGACCCCCTCTTCGAGGAAGTCCGCCAAGGGCGGACCTACCCGATCCGGTTCGACGAGGAACGCGTCGTGGCCGTGGTCCGACTCGACGACGTGGTGGGCGGTCCGGGCGCCCGCTTCGCGGAACGCCTCCGCGAGCGCCTCGTTCTGCCCGACGGTGAAGTGCCAGTCGCCGGTAAAGGAGAGCACGAGCGCCTGGCCGTCGAACGCCGCGAGCGCCGCCGCGTCGGACTCGTAGCCCGAGGAGAGGTCGTAGTTGTCCATCGCCCGGGTGAGGTAGAGGTAGGCGTTGGCGTCGAACCGCTCGGCGAACCGCTCGCCGTTGTAGTCGAGGTAGGACTCGACGTCCCGGTAGGGGAAGAAGTCCCCCGCCGAGTCCACGGGGAACGAGTCGCGGGCGGTCTCGCGGCCGGCCGCCCGGCGGCCGAACTTCTTCTCCATGGAGGCCTTCGAGAGGTACATCACGTGGCCGATCTGCCGGGCGAGCGCGAGCCCGTTCGTCGGTCCCGAGTGCTCGCCGTAGTAGTCCCCGCCCTGCCAGTTGGGATCAGTAGTTATACACCGGCGGGCGATGGCGTCGAGCGCGAGACACTGCGGGTCCAGTCGACCCGCACACGCGATGGGGATCACCCGGTCGACGTGGTCGGGGTGGCGCCGGGCCCAGTCGACGACGTTCATCCCGCCGACGCTTCCCCCGACGACCGCGTGGAGGTGCGGGATCCCCAGGTGATCGAGCAGGCGGCGCTGGGCCTCCGTCCAGTCCCCCACCGTGACCGGCGGGAACTCGGTCCCCCACGGTTCGCCCGTTTCGGGGTTCTCTTCCGGTGGACCGGAGCTCCCGTAGCAGGACCCCGGAACGTTCGCACAGACGACGTGGTACTCGGTGGTGTCGATGGCCTTGCCCGGGCCGACGATGTCCTCCCACCACGCGCGGGCCTGACCGGCCGTGCGGCCGCTCCGGTGCCGGCCGGCGACGTGGGCGCTTCCGGTGAGGGCGTGACAGACGAGGACGACGTTGTCGCCGGTGAACTCCCCGTAGGTCTCGTAGGCGATCTCCAGATCGGGGATCGACTCCCCGCACTGGAACCGGAACTCTCCGAGCGAGGCGGTCGCGCGCTCGTGCGGGACCGTCATGTGCCCTCCCCCGTGGTCCCCGCTTCTCCATCCCGTGCCAGCGCCGTGGCCCGCCCGATGGCCGAGTCGAGGTCGGCGATCACGTCCTCGACGTCCTCGATGCCGACCGAGAGCCGGAGGAGGTCGGGGAAGACCCCCGAGGCGCGCTGTTCGGCCTCGTTCAACTGTGCGTGCGTGGTCGACGCCGGGTGGATCAGCAGGGTGCGGGCGTCGCCGATGTTGGCGAGAAACGTCGCGAGTTCGACCTCCTCGCAGAGTCGCTTGCCGGCCTCGTAGCCGCCCTCGAGCCCGAACGCGACCATCCCGCCGAAGTCGTCGAGGTACTCCCTCGCCCGCTCGTGGGTCTCGTGGTCCGGCAGGCCGGGGTAGGTGACCCACGCCACCTCGGGGTGGTCCGCGAGGAACTCGGCGACCGCGATGGCGTTCTCACAGTGGCGCTCCATCCGGAGCTCGAGCGTCTTCAGCCCCTCCAGCGTGGTCCACGCGTCGAACGGGCTCTGCCCGTCGCCGAGGACGCGAGCGGCCCGGTGCCGGGCGGCGAGCGCGAACGCCCGGTCCCCGAACCGCTCGGCGAACGTCACGCCGCCGAACGCCGGGTTCGGACCGGCGACCTCGGGGTACTTCTCCGGGTAGTCGTCCCACGGGAACTCCCCCGAGTCGAGGAGGATCCCGCCGACCGTGGTCCCCGAGCCGTGGATCCACTTCGTCGTCGACTCCCAGACGAGGTCGACGCCGTGCTCGAACGGCCGGCACAGGGCGGGCGTGGCGAACGTGTTGTCGACGAACAGCGGGATGCCGTGGTCGTGGGCGACGTCGGCGATTTCGGCGAGCGGCGGCGTGACCAGCGAGGGGTTCGCCAGCGTCTCGCAGTGGACGTACGCCGTGTCCTCGTCGATCGCCTCGGCGTACGCGTCGGGGTCGAGCGTGTCGACGAACCGCGCCTCGATCCCACGGCGGGGCGCCGTCTTCGAGAGGTACGAGTGGGTGCCGCCGTAGATCGACGAGGCGGAGACGACGTTGTCCCCGGCCTCGGCGAGAACGGTCGTCGCGGCGTCGAACGCGGCCATCCCCGAGCCCGTCGCGAGGGCGTCGGGCGCGCCGTGGAGCGCGGCGAGCCGTCTCTCGAGCACTCGAACCGTCGGGTTGGAGATCCGCGAGTAGACGTGGTCGATCTCGTCGAGCGCGTAGAGGTCGGCCGCCGTGTCGGCGTCCTCGAACTCGTAGGAGGTGGTCTGGTAGATCGGCGTGGCCGCCGCGCCGGTGGCCGGATCGCTCCCGGCCCCGCCGTGGACACACCGGGTGCCGAACCCGGGGCTCGCGGGCCGCTTTCCGTCGTTGTTCATGTGTGTGGTGCATATATGCGGTGGTTCGTATAACCACGAGTTACGGCAATATCTGCCACCCGCCCGCCGGAACGGCGCTAGCGTGGGTTCGCGCACGGCTATGGCGGGTCTCTCGTGTGTCGACCGGGTCCGTACCGGTCCGAGTGGTGCTCGTCGGAGTCTTACCAGAGGAGGTCGGCGTCGCTCTCCCGGCCGCCCTCCGGGTCCCGCGAGTCCCGCACGCGGGTCGCGAGCGTGACGAGGGCGCCGAGCCCCCACCCGGTCGGGATGGCGAGGACGAACCACAGGCCGACGTACATCAGGCCCTGCAGTTCGAACGTCGACCGGAAGAACGCGGCGATGCCGCCGAACGCGAGGGCGTTGTCCAGCAGCCAGGCCGCGAGGGAGTAGGAGTTCGGGAAGACGACGGACGCCAGCGTCGGCGAGAAGAGCGCCGCGACGGACGGCGGGAGGAAGACGGCCGTCACCCCGAGCGGGTAGCCGACGACGACCGTCGGGAGCCGCCCCGGCAGACCGGTGACGTACATCGCGAGGAGGGCGGAGACGGTGGCGACGACGCCCGCGACCGCGACCGCGACGAGACCCCCGAACGTGACCGGGAGGAGGTACACCAGCGTGGTGAGCGCCCCCCAGACGACCAGCGAGACGAGCGCGACGCCGGCGAAGCCGAGCGCCGCCGACAGCCGGTCGATCCGGCGCGAGTAGAACCGGGTGGCGAGGCCCACGACGAACAGCGGGTAGGCCACGAGGAGCGACAGCGCGCCGAGGACGGCCCACAGCCGGTAGCCCACGACGCCGCGAGTCGTCCCCGGCTCCCGGCGCTCGACGACCGAGTGGTCGCCCCCGAGTCCCCGGGAGAAGACCAGTTCCATCCAGGTCCCGTGGAGCCGGGTCAGGTCGACGCGCACGGCCCGGGCCGTGTCCGCGACCGGAGCCGGGACGGCCATCGGATCCCGCTGCTCTTCCTCGTCTATGGGATCGCTCATGAGGATCTCGCGGCGTCGAATCGCTTCTCTTCGCTACCCGGCGTCCCTTCCCGGCCGAGGGCCGTCTCCTGCATCGCGTCGATCCGGGGGACGTCGGTCACGTTCGAGTACAGGACGACCGCGGTCAGCGCGGACGACCGGTCGTGTGGCTCGTCGCCGGCCATCACGTCCACGATGTCCGCTTCCTGCTCGAGCCAGTAGCGGCCGCTCTCGAACCCTTTCCGGGAGAGCACCCGCGAGGGCCCGGAGAGGGCGATCAGCGCCCGGTCGGCGCTCGAGACCTCGCACGGCAGGGTCAGCTCCGAGCGGGCCGCCCGGCGGACGAGCCGGTTGATAGTCGCCGCGTCGGTCGCCTCCTCCCCGTCGGTCCCGGATCCGGGTTCCGGGTCGGGGACCCACGGGAACCAGTCACGCAACGCCCGGAGCCACGAGCCGAGGCCGTCTTCGCGGGGTACTCCAGTCGAGGCGTACCCGATCGTGGAGACGCCACCCGTGTCGAGCGTCCGCGCGATGTCGCTCGGGTCGAGCCGGTTCTCCGGCGCCGAACTCCCGTCGAACTCCCCGGCCGCGAACAGGGTGACGAGCCGTTCCGCCAGTTCGACGTTCGCGTGTGCGTACCTCAGGAGGGCCTCCTCGCTGGGGGCCTCCTCGTCGAGGGGCCCTTCGTCGGAGGGGCCTTCGTCGGTGGCCCCCTCGCCGGTGACTTCCTCGTCGCCCGTCCGATCGTCCCCGGTCGGGTCGCCCGTTCCCCCGTAGGGCTCGCCCGGGACCACCTCCTCGGGTATCGCCTCGTCGGGTAGTCGCTCGAGCGCCTCGTCCGGAAGGTCCGCGACTCCCTCGCCGGCCGCCCCGCTCCCACCGGGCGTGACACCGTCCACCCACGCCTCGTTGTCGAAGACGACGACGTTGTCCGCCCGCTCGACGAACGACCGGAGCGCCCGGGCGGCGTTCAGCGCCGGTCCCTGCCCCTCGGACTCGGCCGGGAGCACGCCGACGGCGTACACCGGTTCGTCACAGATCGCCCGCAACTGGTCGACCACGACCGCGCCGACGCCACCCCCGGTGGCGCCGGCCAGCCCGGCGACCACCAGGACGCCGTCGACCTCGTGGAACTCGACGAGGTCGAACGCGCGGACGATCTCGTTGTGCTCCTCCCGGGCGACCTCGGCGGCGGCTTCCGGGTCGCCGTCGATGTCGGTGCCGTCGACGTCCCAGCGCACGTCCCCGACGACCAGCCGCCGCTCCTCGGGGACGTGCTCGACCGCCTCGAACGCCACCGTCGTCGAGTCGATCAGCAGCGTGTTCCCGTCACAGAGGTCCCGACCGGAGGCCCGTTCGAACGCCAGGACGCGATCGACGATGCGGCTCCCGGCACCGCCGACGCCCACCACCGCGAGCTTCACCGTCTCACCTCCCGGGCGGGGTCCGCGCCAGCGCGGTTGCGGGGGATCACGGTCAGATGACCGGGTCGATCTCGCCCTGCTCGTCCGTGATGAGGTCGGCGATCTCCTCCTCGCGCACGGCGTCCTGCTGGGCGATCTTGTCCTGGGCCTCGACGGCCTGCTCCTGGATCGCCTCGATCCGGGGCGTCTCGGTGACGTTCGATAACAGTACGACCGCCGAGAGCGCCGAGGCGTTCTCGCGCGGGTCGTCGCCGGCCAGCACCTCCACCGTGTCGACCTCCTTCTCGATCCACTCGCGGGCGCTCTCGAGGCCCTTCCGGGAGAGTTCCGAGGGTGGGCCGGAGAGGACGATCAGCGCCCGGTCGGCGCTCGAGACCTCACACGGCAGGGTGAGCCGGGAGTTCACCGCACGGCGGACGAGCCCGTTGATCTTCGCCGCGGAGCTCGAGCCGTTCTCGACCTCGTAGTCCTCGCGGAACCGCGTCAGGAACCCGTCCCCGTCCTGTTCCACGGAGGTCGACGCGTAGCCGATCGAGGAGATCCCGTCCGTGTCGAGCGTCCGGATGATGTCCGAGGAGTCCATCGCGTTCTCGGCGACCGTCGGCTCGTCGTACTCCCCGGCGCCGAGGAGGGTGACGATCCGGGTCGCCAGCTCCCGGTTCATCCCCTCGTACCCCTCGCCGACTGTCTGGTTCTTCGAGCGCCAGGCGTCGTTGTCGAAGGCGATGAAGTTGTCCGTCTTGTCGACGAACGACTGGAGCGACCGGGCGGCGTTCAGCGCCGGCCGACCGCCCTCGTATTTCCCGGGGAGGATCCCCAGTCCGTACACGGGCTCGTCGTACATCTTCTGCAGTTCGTTGATCACCACCGGTCCCGCCCCGCTGCCGGTCCCGCCGCCGAGCGAGGCACAGACGAGGATCGCGTCCACCTCGTGGATGTCCACGTCGTCGAACGCTCGCCGGATCTCGTCGATGTCGTTCCTGGCCACCTCCGCGCCGACGTCGACGTCGCCGCCGACGCCGTGGCCCTTCGCCTTCTGGTGCGTGTCGCCGATCAGTACCCGCCGCTCGTCCGGGACGTGGTCCGGCTTGGAGAGGTCGGTCCGTGCGGTGTTGATCACCAGCACGTGGCGACAGAGGTTCCGGTCGGTGAGCCGCTCGAACTCGACCATCTTGTCGACGACCTTGCTACCGGCGTTGCCGACGCCGATCGTACCTAGTTTCATGATGTGCTCGGTTGACTAGGTTTGGTCTCTCGGTCGGCACTGGTCGTCCGGAGCGATGCCGACGGGTCCGGGACGCCGACCAGCAGCCGATTCGAGCCCACCCCAGTTGGCTTTACTATGGCTATCGGATGGGTTTAAATCCGCGCGAGGAATTTTCAACTGAAACGGCCGAACGGGCGGGGTAACAGCCCCGATCCGGTCGTGAGGGGTGAGGCCGATGTGGGGGTGGCGGTCGCGTGTCCGGTCTTATAGTAGCGCTTTGAACCGATGACAAACTCCGGACGGGAACGTCCGCCCGTCCGTGAGTAAAGACTTCCAAACGCTACTATAG
>JBEPXB010000108.1:0-7388 GCA_041642135.1 Halobacteriales archaeon
ATGCCCGTCACGAGCGCGATGGTCCCGCCCGAGACGCCGGGGACTGCGTCCGCGGCCCCCATCGCCACCCCCCGCAGGTAGATGCCGGCGTACTCGCGCGGCGAGTCGCCGCTCCCGATCGCCCGGGCGAACGCGACGATACCTCCCGCCTCGGACGGCGGGGCGACACCTCCGTCGTCACCCGGTTCGTTCACCGGGGCGACACTACCACCCACCGACCCGTCGCCGTCCGCACGCGCGGGGGTGGACGAGTCGTCGTCCCCGGGTCCGTCCCGCTCGCCGTCCATCCCCTTCAGCCCCCGATCCCCGGCGCGACAGCGGTCGTGCGGGCCGACGGGGCGGCGAGCGCGCGCCGCGGCGCGACCGGGCTCCCGAGGTCACCGGTGGCGTCGTTCCCCGTCCGTGGTACGGTCAGCGAACCCGACGCGTTCCCGGCGGTCCCGTTCGTATCCGGGGCATCCGTGGTGTTCGAGGTCGTCTCGTTCGTCCCCTCCGGCCGGCTGATCACCTGCTCCTCCAGCGTGACCTCGACCGGTTCGTCGACCTCGCCCAGCACCTGCCCCTCGGTGACGTTCGCGTCGGCCGTCCACACCGTCGTCGCCAGGGTCTCCTCGTCGACGATCGGGCCCACGGTGAACCGGTAGGCGGTCTCGGCGCGCACCGAGACGTTCGTGTAGCCCGCCTCGGTGCCGTACTCCTCGTAGCCGGTCGACGAGTAGGGGAGCGTCATCTCGAAGTTCCCCTCGGCGTCCGTCTCGGCCTCCTGGATGTAGAGGAACGAGGAGTTCGTCGTCGGGATGCGCATCCGGACGGCGGCCTGGACGGTCGCGTTCGGCGGGCCCTGACCGTCGACGGTCGCGCCGGGGACCCGCTCGAACACCTTCACCCACTGCTGGACCTCGATGGGGGTCGCCTGCTGGCCCTGCTGGGCGAGCGCGAAGCGGTACCCCCTGCTCGCCGGCGTCTCGGCGCGTTCGGGGCTGGCGTAGACCAGCCGGTAGTGCTCGAGCGCCGGGATCTTCTCCTGGGGCTCGCCGAGCACGCCGCCGACCTGTGCCGAGCCGTTCTGTCTGACGTACTGTTGGGCCGCGGTGAGGTTCTGTCTGACCTTGATCGGTTGCGTATCGGTCGGTACCGTCGGGACGCTCTGTCCGTTCTGGAATCGCGTGACGTCCCAGTCGGCGACGACGACCTGGCGGCCGAGCGCACTGTTGCGGGTCTCCGGACCGACTGCCGAGCCGTGGAACTCGTAGAGCCGGCTCCGCATGCTCTCCATCGACCGCTGGCTCTTGACCGCGTAGGCGAGCTGGACCCCGCCTGTCTGTCGGTTGACCGCGTACACCGGCGTCCGGAGGTCGGCCGCGGAGACGTCGTGGTCCCGCTCCCAGGCGGCGGGCGCCGAGAACTTCTGCGTGCCCGCGAGCCCCAGCTGGTAGTCGATCATCACGTACCGCGTCTCCTCGCCGCTCTCGCTGACGAGCAGTTCGTTCGCCTCCGTCTCGTTGTCACCGAGCAGGTAGTTCGCGGCCACCCGCGCGTTCTGCTGGAACGGGTTCGCCACCGGGACCCGCTCGCCGAGGACGGTTATCCAGTGGCCGTAGTCCCACCAGGCCATCACGCCGTACTCCCCCTCTTCGTACTGGAAGTCCTCGGTCCGGTCGTACGTGCCGTAGTACTCGAGGGTCCCCTCCCCGCCCGAGCCGTAGGTCCCCTCGACGGGCGTGTTGGCTGCCGTCCAGTCGAGTGAGGTGTCCCAGTTGGCCACCTCGCCCGGCTGGGATTGCTGGTCGGAGATCTGGACCGCGTTCGCATAGCCACCCCCGGTGCGGTAGGCCAGCGGGGCCGTCAGCACGAGGAGGATCGCCAGCACCGAGAGCACCTGGTAGGCCTTCACCTCGCGGATCGACGTCACCACCTCGTCGAGGTCGAGCCACGAGACCAGCACCGGGATCAGGGCGGCGTTGGCCGCACTCACCGCGAGCGCGAGGTAGTAGTCGAACCGCTGCTGGGTGAGCGTCGCCAGCACGAGGAAGACGAACCACAGGGAGACGAACAGGTAGACCGGCTTCAGGTCGCGGCTCCGGAAGGACCGGTAGAGCATGTAGGCGGCGCCGAGCCCGCCCGTGAACAGCGCGAGCCCGTAGGAGTTGTAGAGGAACGTCGTGGGGTTGCCCGGCGGCTGTGCCTCGCCGACGGTCAGCGCGGTCGCCGTGGCCCCGAGGCCGAACACGCGGAAGAACTGCTCCTGGAAGTAGCCGAACAGGTCGGGCAGGCCGACGGCGAGGACGAGCGCGCCCGCGAACACGAGCGTCCCCACGGCGAAGGGGAACGCCCGGGGTTCGAGGTCGCGCCGGTCCCAGAGCCGGGCGCCAGCAGCGAGGACCGCACACTCGACGGCGAGCAGAAGGGCGAGCGTCGGCTGGACGAGCGAGACGTCCGTCGCCGTCAGTTCGAAGGTGTTGATCTGGACGAGCGTCACGGCCGCGGTCACCAGCCCGAGGACGATGCCGGCGACGGCGAGGTGGTCCGGGCTCTCGCCCCTGACGTGCTGGAGCGGGAGCGTGACCCCGAAGTAGATGCCGACGATGCCGACGAGGAAGACCCCGGGGGGCCACACCCACATGTAGAGCCCGAGGAGCAGTCCCGCGAGCGCGGCCGGGCCGACCGACGGGTAGAGCGCCCGGTGTTCGCCGGCGGCGAGGAGTTCGAACACGGGCTTTTCCCGCACGGCGGTGTCGAGGGCGACCAGCAGTGCGGCGACCGCCATCGCCATGAACAGCGCCTCGCCGACCTGGTGGTCGGCGAAACCGGCGAGCGAGCGGGTGAGGAACTGTCCCGGCGTGAGCGCGAGCAGGAGCGCGGCGACCAGCCCGCCGGCCCGGCCGCCGAGGCGCTTGCCGATGAAGTAGACCGGGATCACCGTCGCCACGCCGAAGATCGCGGGCGCGAACAGGTGGACCATCGCGATCTGGTGGTCGGTCGGCGACCCGAGGCCGACGACCAGCGCGCCGAGGGCGATGATCTGGTCGAACAGCGTGCCGAACTGCCCCACCGAGGTCCCCTCGGGGAACCCCGTCCAGGGGTCGAACGGCATCGTCCCCGGGAAGTTCGCGACCGTGTACTGGACCATCCGGAAGTGGTACCAGGCGTCGTTCCCGGAGAACAGCACCCGGCCGTCGACGACGAAGTTCTCCCAGTTGCGGACCCGGACCCACAGCATGAACGCCATCAGCGCGAGGAGAACGGGGACGTGGTACACCTCCCGCAGGCTGTCGACCGAGAGGTCGAACCCCTCGATCGCGTCCTTCAAGGACTCCGATACGGGCGGCTGACTCATTACAGGAACCAGCCCCAAAACGCGCATAAGCCTTTTCCATCGCGCCGAGACGGAGCGCCGACCGGGTCATCGGCCGTCGTTCCCGACGCCCCCGGGGTCCGGTCGCCTGCAGGGGCGTCCGGAAGGCCTATCCCGGGACCCACCGCAGCCCCGACCATGCGGGTGTCGGTCGTCCTGTGTACGCACACGATGGACCGCTACGACGCGCTGACCGAGGCCGCGGGGAGCGTCCTCGACCAGACCCACGACGACGTCGAACTGGTCCTCGTCAGCGACGGCGACACGACCGTCCACGAGCGGATGGTCGCCGATTTCGGCGACCGCCCGGACGTCCGCACCCATCTGATGCCCGAGAACGTCGGCCTGCTGGGCGCGCGCAACGCCGGCGCCGAGGCCGCCACCGGCGACGTCGTGGCGTTCCTCGACGACGACGCCGTCGCCGACGGCCGCTGGGTCGAGTCGCTCGTCGAGGCCTACGAGACGCGCGCCCGGGTCGCCGTCGGCGGCCGAGTCGTTCCGGCGTGGCTCGCCGGCCGACCCGAGTTCCTCCCCGAGGAGTTCTACTGGATCGTCGGCGTGACCCACCGCGGGTTCGGCCCCGGCGGTGATCCAGAGCGGGAGGGCGAGGTCCGGAACACGAACGGCTCGAACATCTCCTTCCGACGGGACGCCTTCCTCGACCTCGGCGGGTTCGACACCGACATCGGTGGCCGGAAGGGCGACAACCACCTCCAGGGCGGCGAGACGGAGCTCTGTGCCCGCCTCCGTGATCGGTACGGCGAGGGCGTCTGGTACGTCCCCGACGCGACCGTCGCGCACAAGGTGTTCGACTACCGGACCGACCCCCGGTGGATCGCCGAGCGGGCGTTCTGGCAGGGCTACTCCAAGCGGGGGATGCAGAAGTTCACCGCCGAGTCGGCCGGCGAGGAGGGCGAGTTCCTCGGCCGGCTCCTCGGCGAGTACGTTCCCTCGCGGCTCTCGCGGCTCGCCCGGCGGCCATCGCGCGAAGGGGTCGAACAGCTCCTCGCCCTCTTCCTGCTCACCGCGCTAGTCGGCCTCGGCTACCTCTATGGGATCGTGAAGTGGAGGTAGGGTGTCGATGGCCTGCTTTTCGGGTGGCATCGGCGACATCGGTGGCCGGGAAGCGATGGCCGACCGAGAAACCGAATCGGGTGGGACTGAAAGGGGCCGCCAGATCGACGAACCCGGACGACGGTGAGCCGAACGTAGTGAGGCGAACGTCGCTGGACGAGTGAAGCGAGTCCAGCGGAACAAGCACCGCAGGGAGCGAGTGCAACGAGCGACCGAGGCGCGTAGCGAGTCCCGGGAGTCGATCCGGCGGGGGCTTTCCGGATCGTTTCGGTACGGTCGCGGTTTCGATCCTCGTCTCGGTAACATACCACGCGACCCACGACAGGGCTTTGGGCTGCCCGCCGGAACGAGGGAGCATGACCTTCAGGCTCTCGCCCGAGCAGGAGGCCGTCCGTGAAGCGGTACGCGAGTTCGGCGCGTCGGAGATCCGCCCCGTGGCGAGCGAGTACGAGGCCGAGGAGCGCTACCCCGAGGAGCTCCGCCGAAAGGCGGCCGAGTACGACTTCGTCGCCCCGCACGTCCCCGAGGAGTACGGCGGTGCGGGGATGGACGCGATATCGACGCTGATCGTCACCGAGGAGCTCTGGCGCGCGGACCCGGGCGTGGGCGGGGCCATCGCGGCCGCGGACTTCGGCACCGGCATGATCCACGACTACGGCGAGGAGCGGATGAGAGAGGAGTGGTTGCCGAGGATAACTGGCGGGGAGACACCCATCGCCACCGGCATCTCCGAGCCGGCCCACGGCTCGAACGTCGCGGGGATGGAGACGCGCGCCGAAAGGGAGGGTGACGAGTGGGTGATAAACGGTGAAAAGATGTGGATCACGAACGGTACGGTCGCGGACGTCGCCATCGTGATGGCCAAGACCGACCCCGACGCCGGCCACCGCGGTATCACGGCGTTCCTCACCGAGACGGACGTCCCGGGATACGACGCCTCCCGGATCGACAACAAGCTCGGTATCCGGGCCCAGGACACCGCCGAGATACACCTCGACGGGCTCCGGGTGCCCCACGAGAACGTCGTCGGCGAGGTGGGGCGGGGGTTCTACCAGCTCATGGAGTTCTTCGCGCCCGCCCGTGCGGACGTGGCCGCGCAGGCCACTGGCGTCGCGGGAGCCGCCCTGGAGGCGAGCCTCGACTACGCACGCGAGCGCGAGCAGTTCGGCCAGCCCATCGCGGAGTTCCAGGCGATCCGGCACAAGCTCGCCGAGATGGCGACGCTCGTCGAGACGGGGCGGTCGATGACCTACCGGGCGGGAGCGGCCATCGACGCGGGTGCGGGGGACGCGACCCGTCTGGCCTCGATGGCGAAGCTGTTCTGCTCCGAGCGGGCCGTCGAGGTGACCGACGAGGCGATCCAGGTCCACGGCGGCGCGGGGTACGTCTCGGACCACCCCGTCGAGCGCTACTACCGCGACGCCCGCATCACGAAGATCTACGACGGCACCAGCGAGATACAGAAGAACATCGTCGCGGACGACCTGCTCTGATACGGACGGTTGTAACGATGTGCCGGTGAGCGCCCGGACGGGATCGGCGCTCACCGATAAGAGACTACAACCGTCCGTATGAGCACCGGCCGGTGTACCGCAGTGGTGGTTCTCGGGGGCGGGGAACGACACGTACACATATGTCCGACGGGGCGCTATCGCCACCCATGGAGTTCCTAGTCGCAGTCGACGGATCGGAGCAGAGCAAGCGGGCGCTCCGGTACGCCTGCGAGATGGCCAGGGCGGCGGGTGCGGAGGTGGTGCTCGCCCACGCAGTCGACCCCTCGGTGTACCAGACCGAGGGGGCCGACGAGGCGGACCGCGACGGCGCGCTCGTGATGGAGGGCCCGGACGAGGCCGAGGAGCGCGGCCAGGAGGTGCTCGACGAGGCGCTCGAGCTCGCCCGCGAGTCCGGGTTCGACCCCGAGACCGAGCTGCTGTACGGCGACCCGGGAGTCGCCATCGGCGAGTACGCCGAGGAGCGGGACGTCACCGGCGTCTACGTCGGCCACCGCGGCCTCTCCGAGGAGTACGAGGCCGTGATGGGCTCGGTCGCCAAGCGGCTGGTCGAGCGGTCGTCCGTGCCGGTGACGGTCGTCAGCTGACGCCGGCCGTCGCTCGAGCCGCTCCTCCACGGCCCGGTCGGGGTCCGAACGCTCGACGCGGAGCCCCGGCAGCGTGTGAGGACTTCGAGGGGATTAATATCCGGCCGGGACTCCCCCGAACATGGACCGTTACGTGCCCGTCGCGGAGCCGGTGTTGGGCGACGCCGAACGGGAGAACGTCGAGGCGGTCCTCGACAGCGGCTACTTCGTCCAGGGCGAGTACGTCGAGGCGTTCGAGGAGCGGTGGGCCGAGTTCGTCGGGACCGACCACGCCGTCGCGGTGACGAACGGGACCGTCGCGATCCAGCTGGCGCTGAACGCCCTCGGGCTCGAGCCGGGCGACGAGGTGATCGTTCCCTCGCTCACGTTCGGCTCGACGGCCACCGCCATCGTCCACCAGGGAGGCGTGCCCGTGTTCGCCGACATCGACCGCGAACTCTACACGCTCGACCACCGCGACCTCGAGCGGTGTCTCTCGGACCGGACGGTCGCCGTGATGCCCGTCCACCTCTACGGCCACCCCGCCGAGATGGACGAGATCCGGGCGTTCGCCGACGAGCACGACCTCCACGTCGTCGAGGACGCCGCCCAGGCCCACGGGGCCCGCTATCGTGGCGACGTCGTCGGCTCGATCGGCGACGTCGGCTGCTTCTCCTTCTACGCGACCAAGAACATCACCTCCGGCGAGGGCGGGATGGTGACGACCGACGACGACGAACTCGCCGAGCGGCTCGGGCGGCTCCGCAACCACGGGCTGGCCAACCGCGACCGCCACGTCGAGCTGGGGTACAACTCCCGGATGTCCGAACTCCACGCGGCCATCGGCGCCGCACAGGTCGAGCGGCTCCCGGGGTTCAACGA
>JBEPXB010000109.1:0-7375 GCA_041642135.1 Halobacteriales archaeon
GGGTCGCGTCTCCTCGATGATCGGGTGGTGGTCCGGCGTGACGGCGTAGAGGCCGGCCCACCCGCCGACGAGTCCGGTTTCGGGGCCGAAGTAGTCGGCCACGCCCGACGCGTGCTCGAGCGCCTCGACCGCCCAGTCGACGTCGTGGGCGGTCCGGAATCGGTCGGGGTCCTGCTCGGGGTCGGCCCCGCCGAAGCGGCCGCCGACCACCGCCCGGCCGTCGCGTTCCGGGCGGAAGTGGGCGCCGTCGTCGACGTCAACCGTCAGCGGGACGTCGGCCGGGACCGGGGACTCGGGGTCGGCGACGAGTAACTGTCGGCGCCGGGGCGAGACCGGCAGGTCGAGGCCGGCCATCGCGCCGACCCGGGCCGCCCACGGCCCGGCGGCGTTCACCACGAACGACGCGTCGAGGGATCCCTCGGTAGTCTCGACGCCACGTACCTCCCCGTCGACGAGACGGACGTCGGTCACCTCGACGCCGGTTCGTATGTCCGCACCGGCGGCTCTAGCGGCCCGGGCGAACCCCTGGAGGCCGAGGTGCGGGTCGGCGAACCCGTCCGTCGGGCAGTAGGTCGCGCCGACGAACGCCTCGCGCCGGAGCCCCGGACAGCGCTCGGCGGCCGCGTCGGGGTCGAGGAACTCGCTCTCGACGCCGTGGTCGTTCTGGAGCGCGACGTGCTCGCGGAACCGCGCCGCGGTGTCGTCGGTCCGGGCGAGGAATAGGTAGCCGGGCCGGCGGTAGTCGATGTCGGTATGAAAGTCCTCCTCGAAGCGCTCCCACACCTCGATGCTCTCCCGCGAGAGCTCGATGCTCACGGCCGAGGTGAACTGCGCGCGGATACCGCCGTTGGCCCGACCGGTGCTCCCGCCCCCGAGCGACCCCTTCTCCACGACGGTCACGTCGGCGCCCCGCTCCGCGAGGGAGTACGCGCTCGACAGGCCGACGATGCCACCCCCGACGACCACGACACGCATGGTCCGAAGAGCGGCGACGGGGAGGTAAAGCTTGGTTCGCCGGGGATCGGAACGACCGGACGGTCGGTGCCACGAGTGCCCCGGTAGACGGCGGTCGGTGCCGCCGTATGGAGGGTATCGGATTATTTATTTCATCGATAAATATTGTGGGTGATGTGGGGCGACGGGAACGGTCGGCGTCCTCTATGTGCCGGCCGGTCGACGGTGGAGGTACGAGTGTGAGCAGAACGCACTGCACCGACTGCGGGTTCGAGGTCGCCGCGTACGCCGAGTGTCCGCTGTGTGGTCACCGCCTGTTCGAAGGGGAGGGACGGGGAGGTCACCTCCGGTCGCTGTTCGGCGGGTGAGAGCAGGCGAGCCGCGAACGGGGGTCTCGTGCCCGGCGCGCGTCGGGTCAGCCGCTCCCGGTCGCTCACTCACTCTCGTCCCCGCGTTCGAGCGCGTACGTGTGCTCCGGATAGGTCTCCCCGCCGATGGTCGTCTCGCCCTCGGCGACCTTCTCGAAGCCGAAGCGTCGATAGAACTCGTTGCCCGGCTCGTTGGCAGCGAGCACCATCGCGTTGATCCGCTCGGCGCCGTGTGCGAACAGGTCGTCGCGGGTCCGCTCTATGAGTCTGCGACCGAACCCCCGGTTCCGGTAGTCGGGGTGGACGTACAGCCGCAGGACGTACCCCTCGTCGTCGCGCCCGAGTTCGGCGTGGGCGAACCCGACGACTCGAGCGTCCTCGCCGCCCGCCGCTTCGTCGCCTTCGGTCCCGCTCTCGCCGTCGTCTCGGCCATCGCCGCCGTCTCGGCCGTCGCCGGTGTCGCCGCCGTCGTCGACGCACGCGACGAACAGGCGGGTGCGCGAGCCGGCGAGCTTCCCGGCGACGTGGTCGGACTCGTACCACTCCTCGACGCCCCGCTCGGCGGTCTCACGGGTGAGTATTTCGGGGTAGTCGGCCGCCCAGGCGGCCCGCGCCACCTCGCGGAGCGCGTCCAGGTCGTCCGCGGTGGCCTCGCGAACGGTCATGATCGTGGGTACTACTGACACGAGGTTATCGCTTTCGGGCCCGAGAGTCGCCGCGCCGCTCCGGACCACCGACGCCCGGTTCCAAGCCGCCCCGGTTCGGCCCGGGTTCAGAAGTCGGCCCGTCGGAGCCACTCGACGCACGTGAGGACGAACCAGGCCATCCAGACGGCGAACGCGACCAGGTACGCGCCGTAGCGGGCGCTCGGCGACGCCAGCAGTTCGGCGGCGCCGAACGCCGCGACGACGAGCGCCGCGGCCACGGCGTGTCGCCGCCAATCGGACAGCGCGGCCCGGAGCGCCGCCCGTGCGGGCTGCTCGGTCACGCCCGGGGGTTCGGCCCGGGGCGTAATCAGTCCACCTGCTGTCCGGGCGCGAGGCGGCCCGAAGTTTTATCCGATAGACAGGTTCATCCCGACGTGTGACGCTAGAGGAGCTCGCCGCCGGCATCGAGGTGACGGCCGAGCAGGTGGACCGGGGGGTCGCGGCGGTCGACGACACGGGCGCGGACGTCGAGACGCGGCTCGAACCGTTCGCCGAGGAACTCCCCTGTGACGTGGGTGCGGCCGCGGAGCTGGTCGCCGCCTACTCCGAGGGAGTCTCCGTGGGGGCGGCGGCCCGCCGCGCCGGGCTCGCGTCGACGACGGGCGCGAAGGCGCTCCACCGGCTCGGCGAACCGGTGTCGCCGCTCTCGCCCACCGAGCGGGCGGTCGTCGACGACTTCCTCGCGGCACGGGTCTCCCGGACGGAGGCCATCCGGCTGGTCGGCGACGAGGCCGACTTCGCGCTCGGGGTGTACGCCCGCACCCACGACCCGCTCCCGGGCGCGAGCGAGGCCGTCGAGGGGCTCCTCGCGCCCGGAGCGGACGGTCCCGACCCGCTCGCCGAGGCGCGGAGCGACGTGGACGACCTGCTGTAGGCCCGCGGCGCGCTACAGGAACCGCTCCCTGAGCCCCGGCGGCCGCATGTCCGCGAGGTTCACCGACAGCTCCGTCCCCAGTGTCTCCTGGACCGCCCGCCCGACGCCGACGGTGAACGAGCCGTCCCGGAGCGTCGCCGGGGCGTCCGCGACCGACGTCGGTCCCTCGGGGACGGTCACCGTGGCCCTGCTCACCTCGCTCCCGTCGCCGCGGTTCGCCACCTCGACCGTCGGGGGGCTGTCGACGTCCCGGAGCCGGGCAGCCATCCGGGGGAGGGCGTCTGCCCCCCGTGGCGTGTCGGGGGTGACGACGGCGATCCGGTCGGCGACGTCGACGGCCGCGAGCGCCTGGTTCGCGGCGACCGGCGGCACGTCGAGGAGGACGTACTCGAAGTCCCCGGCCGCCTCCTCGACCCGCTCGGCGAACCGGCGGGCCGCCTCGGGGGTCTTCGCCCGGGCCACCCGCTCGAACGGGGCGAGCGCCGGGCAGTAGGCCACCCGACCGGGTGCGTCGAGGTGGGCGTCGTACAGCCCCACCCCGACGGGTTCGTCGCTCGCGTCGGTACACAGCGCGGTGACGTCCGGGTCGATGCGTCCCTCGAGGTGGTCGGCGAGCCCCTGGGTGGCGTACGCGGCGTCGAACACCGCCACGTCGCGGTCGTCCCGGGCCAGGGTGGCCGCGAACTCGACACACAGCCGGGTCGTCCCCGCCCCCCCGACGGCCCCCACGAGAGCCAGCGTCTCGGCTCGACTCATACGGGGGGTGGTCCCCCCTTCGGACAAAAACCTACGGAGCGACTCGACGCGTCCCTGGAGACCCACCGACGTCCGTGCGACGCGATCTGTCGACAGGTCGACCCCCGCTCGATCCGGTGACGACCCGACGGCGCCGGCAGTTCGATGGATTCTAGCATTTAACCGTTTCGCCCATCGTCAGGCCGGGAACTCCCTGTCGCCCATTTATTTTACAGCTCGTTCTAGTCGAAATAGACCCGCGTGGATCGCGGGTCTCCGTGGGTGGGGCCGCGGGTGGGACGAACCCGAAGCGGGTGGGATCGGGGTGGTGGGTGGGAATGGTAGGTCCCGGCGGCGGTGGGGACAGTGGGATGCGGCGACGGTGGTGGGGCGGTGGGATGCGACGCGGCGGCGGGGACGGTTCGGGGGTCCGGTACGGGGGGATCTCGCGGTCGGTTCTGTGGGTTGGTCCCGACTCCCGAGGCGAACACCCACGAGTTCGGGTGTTTCCGGAGTGCGAAGAGCCTCCGTGGTCGGACCGATCGGCGCCGGTGACGGGGTCGGGACCGAGCTTCCCGCGCCGAGGCCGAGTGGTCGCCGGTCGTCGACCGACCGCACGCCCGGCACCGGCCACGGACCGTCCCCGATCGCCGGCGGGGCGAGCCCGATATAAAGCCCTTTTGGCCACGTTCGGGCCCAGAAGAACCGCTCGGGGGTATATTTTCGAGGAGCGTGTCTGCACGACTGACTCGCGGGGGTCTGCGGGTCGCGCGCGGATGGGGACACGAACGGGGAGATCAGGCGGCGGCGAGCGGGTGGGAAACCGGATCCGGGGCGAGCAGGGCGCAGGCCTCGACGGTCGGGGTGGTGCTACGACACGAGCCTCTCGTCGCTCTCGCTGGTGCTCCGCTCGGAGTCGGCCGTGGCGCCGCCGCTGTCGTTCCTCCACGTCTCGGTGAACCAGGTCCGCATCGATGGCGCCGCGGCCAGCGGGACGGCGGCCCTCGACTCGCCCGCCGTGACCGTCGAGAACGTCTCGATCAGCGAGACCGGCTCGGACGGCCGCGAGGTGACCGTCGACTGGAGCGCCGAGGGCCCCGCGCTGGAGAACGTCACGGTGACCGCGATCGACACGACCGCCTTCACCTCGAAGTCGACCACGGTCGATGCGAGCGGCGACTCCACTTCCGGCACCACCACCGTCTCGTTCCCGGACGGTTCGGGCGACACCTACCAGGTGATCGTCGCAGTCACGAACGAGGACGGCAACACCGTCTCCGACGGAGTGCGAGCGCGCTGTGGGATCTGTGGCGACGACGGTGACGGTGGGGACGGTGGGGATGGCGGTGACGGTGGGGATGGCGGTGACGGTAGCGATGGCGATAGCGACGGCGGTGACGGTAGCGACGATCACCGAGGCAACGGGAAGGGGAAGGGCAAGGGTGAGAAGTAAACGGGCTGACGGCCATCTCTCCGACGGCCTTACTATGCCTCGCGGATGGCCTCGGCGACGTCGTCGAGATCGTCGTCGTCGAGGTCGGGGCGCTTCCAGTCGAGCGCGTGGATGGGGCCGGCGCCGTCGCCCTCGAACCGGGGGACGAGGTGGCCGTGGACGTGTGGCACCTCCTGACCGGCGGCGGCCCCGTCGTTCACCGCGACGGTCATGGCATCGGCGCCGACGGCTCGCTCGATGACGGGTGCGAGTTCGCTCATCGTCGCGAACACCGCCGCCGCGACCCCGTCGGGCAGCCCCCCGATGCGCGGGTCGTGAACCTTCGGCACGACGAGCGTGTGGCCCTCCGCCAGCGGGTTCACGTCGAGGAAGGCGAAGGTGTCCTCGTCCTCGTAGACCACGCGGCTCGGTATCTCGCCGTCGACGATCCTGCAGAAGATACAGTCCTCGCTCATGTCCGGGGGCAGGCCCCGCCTGCCCATGAAGGTTTCCCGGCGGCTCCCCCGACCGCCGTCGGCCGGCCGTACGCCTATTACTCGCGGGGCCCGCTCCTCCCGCATGGACGGCGAGGATCTAGACGCCACGCCGGGGGCGGCCGACGGACGGGACGGCGCGGTTCGAGACGGCGGGAACGGGGGAAGCCTCGACGGACCGACGGACGTCGAGGCGGACGTCGGCGTCGACCCCCGATTCGCCGGCGCGACGGACTGTCACGTCCACCTGATGCCCGAACGGCTGATTGCCGCCATCCGGGGGGCGCTGAACGAGGAGGCGGGGTGGGAGTTCCCCCATCCCGCGGACCGGGCGGGCATCGAGACTGCCCTCCGCGCCCACGGTGTCGAGCGGTACCTCGCGCTCCCCTACGCCCACCGGCGAGGGATCGCCCGCGAGCTGAACGGCTGGGTGCTCGATTCGGCCGCCGACTCCACGATGGCGGTCCCGTTCGCCACGGTCCACGGCGACGACGAGGTGAACGCGGTCGTCCGCGAGGCCTTCGAGTCGGGCGCGCGCGGCCTGAAGTTCCAGTGTCCCGTCCAGGAGTGCGGCCCGGCCGACCCGCGACTCGACCCCGCCTTCGAACTCGCCGCCGAGTACGACCGGCCGATCCTCTTTCACGCCGGCACGGCGCCGATGTTCCGCGACTCCCCGCACGTCGGTGTCGAGCCGTTTCGCGAGTTCGTCGCCTCCTACCCCGAGGTGCGAGCCTGCTGTGCCCACATGGGGACGTTCGAGTGGGAGGCGTTCGTCGAGACCGCACGCGAGAACGAGTCGGTCTACCTCGACACCTGCTTCGCGATGGCCACGGTGGTCGGCGACTACGTGGACTTCGACCCCTCCGTGGTCCCCGACTCCGTGTTCGAGGACCTCGCCGGCCGGGTGATGTACGGCTCGGACTTCCCGAACATGCCCCACGATTACGTCCACGAGCGCGAGGGGCTGCTCGAGCGGGACCTGAGCGAGGGGGCGTTCGAGGCGCTCTTCGGGGGAGCGGCGGCGAACTTCCTCGGCGAGGGGTAGGGCAAGACACTTGCGCCCGGAGACCCGAACGCGCCACCGTGCCCTCCGAGGATGCCCCGTTCGGGGCGTCGCCCATCGGCCCGAGCCGACGGCAGGTGCTGGCCGGTGTCGGCGTGCTCGCGACGGCCGGCGCGGCCGAACTGGTCCCGCTCGGCGACGTCGACGGCTGGACGCCCGAAGGGGACAGGTGGCCGCTCGCCCGGTACGACCTCGCCAACACCGCGAGCACGGACGCCGCGCCGCCGGCCGACCCGTCCGTCGTGTGGTCCGACGACACGCTCGGACGCCGGGACCGGACGGCGCTCGTCGTCGGTCCCGAGCGGGTGTACGCCGGCGGCGAGGGCCTCGTCGTCCGCTCGCGTGCCGACGGGAGCGAAGTGTGGACCCACGAGAAACGCCCGAGCGGTCGTCTCGCTCTCCACGATGGCGTCCTCTACTCGGCGGTCGCCGACGAGATAGCCGGCCTCGACTTCGACGTCCTGGCCGTCGACCCGGCGACCGGCGAGCGGGGCTGGGGGGCGCCGCTCCCCTTCGAGGCGACGTCGCTCCTCGTCGCAGACGGCGGGGTCTTCGTCGGCTACGACGGCGGCGTCGCGGGGTTCGACGCCGACACTGGGTGGGAACGCTGGCGGCGAGCGGGGAACGCGAGCGGCACGTACCTCGCCGTCCGCGGCGGCGACCTCTACGCGGCCGACGGGCTCGGTCCCGTCACCCGGTTCACCGGTCGGGACCTGCTTGACCTCCCGCTCCGGTCCGGGCCGTCGGT
>JBEPXB010000110.1:0-7259 GCA_041642135.1 Halobacteriales archaeon
TCCTCGCGCTCACTCCGCTCGCGCTCCGGTGCTTGCGTCGCCGTGCTTCGTCGAGAGTCCGGCCCCTTTCAGTCCCACCCGATGGTTCGATCGACGGGCATACCAACACCGTCGGTCGAGATGGATCGAGTCAGCCGTCCCCCTCCACGAACGCCACGGGGCGGACCCAGCCCGCACTCGCGTCCCGTATCTCGATCGGGAACGTGACGAGCGGGATACCCGTCCGCCGTGGGAGTTCGTCGAGGTTCGCCATGCTCTCGATCTGGCAGTACTCCACCTCGCGGCCGACGAAGTGAGCCGGCCAGAGTTCACTGTTCTCGCCCGAATCGACGAACCGGCGACCCATCTCGTCGAACGGCTTGTCGAACCCGTAGGCGTCCGTCCCGATGACCTTCCCCCCCTGCTCGACCAGGTACTTCGTCCCCTCGGCACCCATCCCCGGGAACTCGGTCAGGTACTCCGGCGTGCCCCAGAGGTCGTCCGCGCCCGTCTCGATCAGGACGATCTCCCCCGCCGAGAGCTCGTGGTCCAGCTCCTCCAGCTGTCCCTCGATCTCCTCGACGGTGATCTCCGTCCGGGGCTCCTTCCACGTGAAGTCGAGGACCACGGCGTCGCCGACACACCACTCGAGCGGCACCTCGTCGATGGTCTTCGACGGCTCGCCGTCGACCTCCGGGCCGTAGTGCCACGGCGCGTCGAGGTGGGTCCCCGCGTGGGGAATGAGAGTGATCTCCTCCCAGGCGAGCCCGATGCCGTCCGGAAAGTCGTCGGCGTCGACGTCCTCGATGCCGAGTTCGTGGAGGTTCGCCGCGAGCCGCCGGGCGCCCTCGCGGTGGTCGAAGTAGTCGATCTCCGGCGGGAACGGCTCGCTCGCGTCCGGCTCGAGGCCGATGCTCAGGTCGACGAGTTCGGCGTCGCCCCGTGTCACTGACTGCCACATCACGTCTCGGACCGGGCGGCGGCGCGGATTAAGGGTTGCCTCGCCCGTCCCGTGGTGGTGTCGCGGAAACGGTCGACGGAGGTGTCGGAGGAACGACCGGCAGCACCCGGCCGCCTCGGTCGATCCCGAGTGGTCGCCAGTCGTTCCGCGGGATCCGGGCGGTCGCCACGTTCGGGAGCAGCCGTCATCCGAGTAGCGCCGGGAGATCCGCGGTACGTAGACCGCCACCCGTCGCAGAGCCTCCCGGGCGAAGAACTAAACCCGGTTCGGCAGGCGAGGAAGTATGGACGATCCGGTCGACGAGACGACGCTGGAAGCGGTCGACGAGGCCATCGAGGCACGCGAGGAAGTGATGGTCGACTTCCTCTCCGAGCTAGTCGCCGCGCGGTCGGTGACCGGCGACGAGGCCCCCGCACAGGAGGTGGTGATACCCGCCTTCGATGACCTCGGCCTCGAACCGGACGTCTGGGAGCCCGACGCCGAGGCGCTCCGGGAACACGAGTCGTTCTTCGAGACCTCCTCGTTCGTCGAGGTGGGCTACGAGGGTCGACCGAACGTCGCCGGGGTCCTCGAGGGTGCAGACAGTGATGAGAACGGCGACGGGCACGGGACGGCCGGGCGGACGCTGACCCTGAGCGGGCACGTCGACGTGGTCTCCGTCGACGCGGACGCCTGGTCCACCGACCCGTGGACGCTCGTCCGCGACGGCGATACCCTCTACGGTCGCGGGGCCGCCGACATGAAGGGCGGCATCGCCGCCTACCTGACCGCCGTCCGGGCGCTCCGGGAGGTCGGGGTCGACCTCGCGGGCGACCTGATCCTCCAGACGACCATCGAGGAGGAGGACGGCGGCGTCGGGGGCGTGCTCTCGGCGCTCGAACGGGGCTACCGACCCGATGCCGCCCTGGTCCCCGAGCCGTTCGACGTGCCGAACGTCGGCGTGGCGAGCGGCGGGGTCATGTACTTTCGGATCACCGTCCCCGGGCGGACGGCCCACGCCGCCACCGCCTTCGAGGGCGTGGACGCGCTCGGGAAGGCGGTCGCCGTCTACGAGGCCCTGCAGAGCCTCGACCGCGAGCGGAAGGCCCGCATCGAGTACCCCCGCGCCGCCAGGGCGGACCCGCGGCTGGAGGGCCACGTCACGAACATCAACGTCGGGATGATCGAGGGCGGGGACTGGCCCTCGACGGTCCCCGGCGAGGTGGTGCTGTCGTGCCGGGTCGGCTGGCCCCCCGGGGAGACCCGCGAGGAGGTCCGCGAAGGGGTCCGCGAGGCGATCCGCTCGGTGGAGGCGGACGACGAGTGGCTCGCCGAGCACCCGCCCGAACTCGAGTGGTTCGGCTGGCAGGCCGAACCCCACGAGGTGTCCGAGAGGAGTGAGATCGCCCGGCTCGCGAAGCGGGCCGGCGAGGACGTGACGGGGGAGACGGGGCAGTTCATCGGCGGGAGCGCCGGCCTCGACGAGCGGTTCTACGCCAACGACTACGACGTCGACGTCGTCACCGTCGGCCCGGCCGGCGAGCGGCTCCACGGCCCCGACGAGTGTACCACCGCTCCCTCGCTGCTGGACGCCGCGAAGACCCACGCCCGGATCGCGATGGGGTTCTGCGGGGTCGCGAGCGGGCCGGAGTAGCGGAACCCCCTGCCCGACCGCCGGCTGTTCATCCGATGACGCGCGAAGGAACGCGGGTATCGGCCCACTCATACGGTCGTGCGTCGTCTTTTACCGGCGCTAACCGACCCCGTCCGGGTGATCGCCGGTACACCGTTACGCACGACCGTATCAGTCGTCGTCGCCGCCGTCGGTCAGCAGTTCGACGTCGTCGGCCGGTTCGTCGTCGAGGAAGGACGGTTCGTCCTCCTGCTCGTCCGGGTCCTCCTCGGCCGTGCGCGTCCACCGTCGCGCGTCGTAACTGTGACACATGGTACACCGTAGCGTAGTTCCTGGAGCGGATAGAGGCTTACGGACGAGGCCGCCCAGCGGCCGGCGGGTCCGACGCGCGGCCGAGGTTATTTACCCCCTGCATCGAGGGGGTGAGGTATGCGCGAGGCATACGTCGTGGGCGCGGGCCAGTCGGACTTCGGCTCGTTCCCCGACGAGACCTACCGGTCGCTGTTTCGCACTGCCTTCGAGGACGCGGTCGAGAGCGTTCCGGACGGCATCGATCCCGCGGAGATCGACGAGGCGGCGGTCGGTACCCTGGGCGTGGGTGGCCGACAGCTCGGCCTCCCCGGCCCGGCCGTCACCGAGCACGTCGGGCTCCACGGGATCCCCGTAACGCGGGTCGAGAACGCCTGTGCGGCGAGCGGATACGCCGTCCGCCAGGGCGTCCAGGCCATCCGGTCGGGGATGGCCGACGTCGTCCTCGCCGGCGGCGTCGAGGTGATGACCGATATATCGGGAGATGCCGTCCGCTACTGGCTCGGCGTCTCCGGCGAAACCGAGTGGGAACGGCTCTCGGGGACCACGTTCGCGGGCGTCTACGCACAGATGGCGAGCGCGCATATGCGCGAGTACGGGACGACCCGCGAGCAGCTCTCGCACGTCGCGGTGAAGAACCACGCCAACGGCGCGAAGAACCCCCACGCACAGCTCGCATTCGAGTGTACGCTGGAGGACGCGATGGAGGCGCCGACCGTCGCGGACCCTCTCACGCTGTATCACTGCTGTCCGACGACCGACGGGGCAGCCTGTGTGCTGCTCGCGAGCGAGGACGTCGTCGGGGAGTACACGGACGACCCCATCCGCGTCGCGGGGGTCGGCGCCGCCTCCGACAGAGTGGGGCTGTTCCAGCGCGGGACCTACTCGGGCGTCCCGGCGAGCCGGAAGGCGGCGGAGACGGCCTACGAGCGGGCGGGTGTCGGGCCCGGGGACCTCGACTTCGCGGAGGTCCACGACTGCTTCGCCATCGCCGAGCTGATGGCCTACGCCGACCTCGGGCTCTGCGAGCCGGGCGAGGCCGGCGAACTCGTCGCCAGCGGGGCCACCCGACCCGACGGGGAGGTGGCCGTCAACGCCTCCGGCGGGCTCAAGTCGAAGGGTCACCCCATCGGCGCGACCGGTGCGGGTCAGGTCGTCGAGGCGTTCGAACAGCTCTCCGGCGAGGCCGGCGAACGACAGCTCGAGGATCCCGTGCGGGGGCTGACACACAACGTCGGCGGGTCGGGCGGCGCGGCGGTCGTCCACGTCGTAGAGCGCGAGCGGGAGGTGGGCGCATGAGCGACGCACCCGAGGAGGACGGCTCGCGGGGCATCGCGGCGGTCGGCGCCTACGCGCCCGCCCTCCGGATCGACGCGGACTCGTTCGCGGAGGTGTGGGGAAGTTCGCCGAGAGGTATCGAGACGAAGGCCGTTCCGGACGCCGACGAGGACGCGCTCACGATGGCAGCCGAGGCGGCCCGTCGGGCGCTCGACGCCGGCGATTGCGAGGGGGCGACGGTCGGGTTCCTCGCGTTCGCGACCACGACTCCGCCGCTCGAGGAGGAGGACCTCACCGCCCGGCTCGGTTCCGTGCTCGGGGTTCCCCCGGACGCGGTCCGGCAGTCGTTCGCCGCGAGCACTCGAGCGGGAACTCGCGCACTCTCGTCGGGTCTCGACGCGACGTACGACGGTCCGGGGCTCGCCGTCGCCGCTGACTGCCCGCGTGGCGAGCCCCACGACGACCACGAGCAGGCGGCGGGCGCCGGCGCCGCCGCGTTCCTCCTCGAACGGGACGCACCGGTCGAGATCGTCGACCGGAGCGAGTACGCGACACCCTACCCGGGAACGCGGTTCCGCCGTGCGGGAAGCGGGGCCGTCGAGGGGCTCGACGTGACGAACTACGACCGGGAGGCGTTCTCGGAGGCTCTCGGAGGTGCCGTCGACGGCCTGGAGGTGGACGGCGATGTCGATGCCGCCGCCGTGCAGGCCCCGGACGGGGCCATGCCCTACCGCGCCGCGGGTACGCTCGGCGTCGACGCCGGAACCATCGGGACCTGTGCGACCGTGGGGGAGCTCGGCGACACGGGCGCCGCGAGCGTCCCGCTGTCGCTCGCCAGGGCGCTCGCCGACGGACACGACCGGGTCCTCGCGGCCGCGTTCGGCTCCGGCGCGGGCGCCGACGCGCTCCTCGTCGAGGCGCGGGACGATGTCCCGGCCGACCTCGACCTCGACGGGGACACCGAACTCGCCTACGCCGAGTACCTCCAGCGTCGGGGCGAGATAACGCCGGGCGAGCCGTCCGGCGGCGGCGCGTACGTCCCGGTCCCGACGTGGCGACGGTCGCTCCCCCAGCGCCACCGGCTGGTCGCCGGGCGGTGTCCCGAATGTGGTGGACTGACGTTCCCGCCGGAGGGAGCGTGCAACGACTGCGGCGCGCTCGTCGAGTTCGAGGACGTCCCGCTCTCCGGTCCGGGCGAGGTGCGGGCGATCACCACCATCGGTCGCGGCGGGGCGCCCCCCGAGTTCGCCGAGCAGCAGGCCCGGAGCGGGGACTTCCAGGTGGCCATCGTCGCGTTCGAGGCGGACGGGGAGGAGGCGACCGCGCCGGCGCAGGTGGTCTCCACGGCGAGCGTCGAGGCCGGCGACCGGGTCGACCCGGTCGTCAGGCGGGTCTACACGCAGGAGGGCGTCACGCGCTACGGGTTCAAACTCGAACCCGCGGCAGCCGAGTGACAGGTCGGGGTGTCGCGACGCCCTACGCCTCGCTTCGGGCCGCGTTCGGGCGCCGGTAGCCGTGCCCGAGCACGAATGCGACGGCGTTCGCGCAGAGCACGGCGAGGAACGCCGTCGGGTGCTCGGCGACCACGCCGGTCGCGAGCAGGGGCAAGTACGTCAGCGGGAGGAGGGCGGCGACCCAGAACGAGACGAACTGGACCGGGAGGACGAGGATGGCGGCCAGCGTCCCGAGGGTCGGTTGGAGGGCCGGGACCGTCTCGACGGCCGAGCGGGACAGTTGGTCGGTGAGGCTTTCGAGGGCGGGCATGGATGGGGTTTCCTCCACCCCTCCCTTGCTCCCGTACCCCCGTATAAACGGGCGACCGTTGGGTCGCGTTCAGATCGTTTTAGCCCGTGTGGCCCACGGCTATCCGCCTCGTTTCTCGTTTAACGACGGGTTAAGAACTCCGGAGACGTTTTACCGACGGGCCTGACCTTTTTTCGTCCACTCGTTCTCCCGGCGGGGTGCCGGCTCGTCGGATGGCCCGGCCAAAGCTTCTTGTCCGCTGCCGTGGTTCCGGTTCGCATGGTTCACGCGTTCGTGATGGTGAAGGTGGACTCGGTCGACGCCGGGACCGTCCTCGAGGCGGTCCTCGGCGTCGACGGCGTCACCGAGGCACACGTCGTCGCCGGGGACTTCGACATCATCGCCGAGGTCGAGGCCGAGGAGGTGTACGACGTGCTCGGGGCGGCCGCGACCGACGTCCGCTCCATCGAGGGTGTCGTCGACACGAAGACCTACGTCGCCCTCGAGTGAGCGGTCGAGCCGTCCCGACCTACCGTCCGCTCTCCCTGCTCTGATCCCTGCGAGCCGTCGACCCGCTCACCCCGCTCTCTTCCCTGCTCCGACGTTCCACCGTGCGACGGGCCCCGACCGCGCTACAGCGGCATCGGACCGCTCGATCCCTCGCCGTCGCCGCCCTGCCGCGCCGAGGAGAGCAGGTCCGAGACCGGCGGACCGTACTCGTAGCCCGGGACGACGCCCTCGACGTACGTCCCCTCCGTGTACTCGGCGATGGCCTTGGCGATCGCGGGCGCCTGGTCGGCGTTGCCCCACTCGAACTCGAACGTCGCGACGGCCTCTCCGTCGTGGTCGTCCACGGTGTACCCCTCCAGGTCGACGTCGTGACGGATCGCGCCGGTCGCGTCCTCGAGCCGGAGTTCGTAGGTGTCGAACCACCCCTTCTCGACGGCCGGGCCGACGGCCTCGTCGACGACCGCCGTCGAGAGCATCGGGGCACGGACGGTGACGGTGTACCGGAGCGCCCAGTCGTCGGTCTCCGCCGCGGTCACGCGGGCATCGAGCCGCGTCGTCGTCAGATCGAACCCCCCGTCGTCCGCCCGCTCGAACGCCTCGTGGGCCTCGAACGCCCGGACGAACCGGTCTGGCACGTCGGTCATCAACGACGAGTAGGTCCGAGAGGGGAAAAAGCGCGTCGAAGGAACTTCAGGGAACAAAACGTGCGTATACCCCGTCGTGGACCCGGACGACTCCGACTGTACCGGTCGGGGAAATCCTCGACGAACGAATACCAGTACCGCCTTGTTATGTTGTCGCGGTGCTGTTGCGGTGCTACTAGAGGCTCACCCGTGCCGAGTGACCAGAGCGCCCGAAGGGCGCGGC
>JBEPXB010000111.1:0-7241 GCA_041642135.1 Halobacteriales archaeon
GGAGCAAGGGTTCGTCGCCGACCGGCGACTCCGTGTCGACGGGGTACGGCGCGTCGACCGTCACCAGTACGTCGACCGAGCGGAAGTCGACCTTCGAGTGGTCGGGGTTATCGGGGTCGTACTCGGACTCGTTGATCTCGACGCGTCGGCCCATCCCGTCCTCCTCGACCGTGGCGAAGTACCGGGGTTCGACGACGAACTCGGTCGCACGGAGTTCCAGCATCGGTCCGTACCGCGTGTCGACGACGCTCGCCTCGAAGGCGCCGTCGACGGTCCCGTTCGGCGCGAGCACGGATGCGTTCAGTACGCTCGCACCGTCCTCGGCCGGGAGGGGGACGCGGATCGTCGCGTTGTCGACGGTGCCGTAGGCAGTGAGTCCGAACGTGTAGTCGTAGACGCCGGCGCGGCTCTCGGGTTCGACTCCCGGGAAAGCACAGCCGGCGGTGACGACGAGGAGGACCAGGAGGCCCGTCGTCAGGAGGTGGGTAGCGGGCGTTCGCATACGGGACGGAACGACGGCCGGCGGCCTGAACTTGTCGTTGGCGATAGACGACTGTCGGGCGACCGCCAACCGACCGAAACCAACCGGCACGCCCCGAACCGCACGGCTTCTAAGCCCCGGGGCCGTAAGCGTGGTATGCCGACGCGGCTCGCCGACGGCGTCTGGGTGCTCGATCTGGGGCTGTTCCCGCCGATCGCCTCGAACGCGTATCTGGCCGAGGACGGGGAGACGACCCTGGTCGACACCGGGCTGCCGGTGAACCGGTCGCGGCTCCTCGCGGAGATCCGCGAGGTGGGGTACGAGCCCGCCGACCTCGACCGCGTGCTCCTTACCCACTACGACCTCGACCACACCGGCGGGATGGGCCGGCTCCGGTCCGAGGGGTTCGCCGGCGAGGTCCACGTCGGGCGCGAGGACGTCGCGCTGATGGACGGCGGCCGGTCGCCCTCGCCGTTCCACCCGAAGGGGCTGTTCCACCTCGCCGTCCGGCCGTTCTTCGACGTCCCGGACGCCGAGCCCGTCACCGACGGCGACCGGATCGGCGGGTTCGAGGCGTTCCACACCCCCGGGCACAACCCGGGTCACACCGTCTTCGTCCACGAGGGTCTCGACGCGGCGTTCCTCGGCGACCTCGTCTGGGAGGAGGACGGCGAACTCACGCCACCGTTCTGGCTCGACTCCTACGACATGCACGCGCTCCGGGAGTCGATCCGCTCGTTCGCCCGGCGGGCGCCGCCGTTCGAGGTGGCCTGTATGGGCCACGGGACGCCGTTCGCCGAGGGCGGGGGCGACGCGCTACGGCGGCTCGTCGCCCGGCTCTGATAGGGGTTATCGTAGTCGGCCGGAGAATTCGCTCCGCCACCGCACTCCGGTCGCGTGAGCCCGGGCAGGGAAGCTATGAATAACTACGATAACCCCTATGAGCGACCGCGGACGACGGTCGATTCGGGCGGCAGTCGGCCCCGGTCATCCCGGTCCTGCCGGTTGGGTCGGGCTTTTCCACCGGGCGATCCTATCGTGGGCCGATGACAGAGATCGGTATCGTCGGCGCGGGGGCGGCCGCGGCCGCCGCGGCGTTCGTCCTCGACCGCACGGTCCGGGGCGCCTCGGTGACGGTCCTCGAGAAGTCGGGCGGTGTCTGTGGTCGGGCGGCGACCCGCCGGCGGGGCGACTGCACGTACGACTACGGGGCGAACTACGTCAAGTCCGACGACGAGCGAGTCAACGAGCTCCTCACGGAGACGCTCGAGGCGGAGGGACTCGTCGAGGCCGAGGGGCCGGTCTACACGTTCGACCGCGAGGGCACGGTGTCGGAGGGCCGGGACGCAGACGAGCACAAGTGGACCTACCGGGCGGGCCTCACCCAGATCGCAAAGCGGCTGTTCGCCCGGACGGACGCGACGGTCGAGCGGCGGACCCGCGTGGAGACGGTCGCCCGCGACGGCGATACGTGGCGACTGACAGACACCGACGGGGGCGAGTGGGGCCCGTTCGAGACGCTCCTGCTCAATCCGCCCGCGCCACAGACCGCCGCACTCCTGCGCGGGGCGGAGTGGGACGCCGACGTGCGGGAGCACCTCGCCGAAGCCGTCGGCGCGGTTCCGTACCGGAGTATCTGGACGGCGGTGCTCCACTACCCGTTCGAGATCGAGAGGCCGTACTACGCGCTCGTCAACACCGACCGCGAGCACGAGGTCGGGTGGGTCTCCCGCGAGGAGTGCAAGCCGGGACACGTTCCCGACGGCGAGTCGCTGTTGATCGTCCAGGCCAGTCCGGACTGGTCGGTCGAACACTACGACGCGGTGCCGGAGCGGAACGTCGCCGAACTCGCGGACCTCACCGCCGACCTGCTCGACGATCCGCGCCTCGCCGAACCGGACTGGACCGACCACCAGGGCTGGCGCTACGCGCTCCCCGACGAGGGGGTCGCGCGGGGGCCCCTACAGTCCGCGGAGGGGTACGACCTCTACTGTGCGGGCGATTGGGTGGCCGGCGAGGCACGGGTCCACGCCGCGCTCCGCTCCGGGCTGGACGTCGGCGAGCGGATGGCGTACGCGCTCTCGAGCGGGTAGCCGACCCTTCCGCGGTACATAGCGGACCGCATGGGACCCCTGGAAAACGTAGCCTCGGGACGGGCTCGACGGCCGCTACCCCCTCGTTTTACGCTTGAGGCGACCGGACTCTCCGTCGATGGGAACCGAGGAGGGGACCGCCGACCCGCTCGAACCCTTCAGGCAGTTCCTCTCGCTGCGCCGGGACGTGCTCGTCCTCTCGCTGGCGATGTTCGCGTTCAGCCTCGCGTTCCAGATGACCTCGCGGTACGTCCCGGAGTACCTCCGCGTCCTGGGGGCCGGCGCGGGGGTCATCGGCCTGTACGGCTCGGTCGGGAACCTGATCTCGGCGCTCTACCCCTACCCGGGAGGTGCAGTGTCCGACCGAGTGGGCTCACGGCTCTCGCTGACGCTGTTCGGCGTCGTCACCACCGTCGGGTTCGGGGTGTGGTACCTCGCGCCGCTCGTCGGCGACGTCGCGCTCGGCACGCTGGTCGTCCCCGGCTGGTCGCTGGTGTTCCTCGGGCTGTTCCTCACCCAGGCCTGGAAGTCGTTCGGCCTCGGGGCGACGTTCGCCGTCGTCAAGCAGAGCGTCGCCCCCGAACACCTCGCCTCGGGGTTCGCCAGCACGGAGACCTTCCGCCGGGTGGGCTTTCTCGTCGGTCCGCTGCTCGCGGCGGCGCTGCTCGCGACCACTGCCGGGTTCACCGGCGGCTTCCAGCGTATCCTCCTCGTGGCGGTGGCGTTCGGCGCCGTCGCGACCGTCGCCCAGCACGTCCTCTACGACGCGAGCGAGGACTCGATCGGCAAGGCGTTCGAGGGGCTAGCCCAGGTCCGCGCGGACCTGCTCGGGATGCCCGAGACGCTCCGGCCGCTGCTGGTCGCGGACACGCTCGTCCGGTTCGCCAACGGGATGGTGTACGTGTTCTTCGTGATCGTCGTCACCGACTTCCTCTCGGTCGGGTTCCGGGGGTTCGGCGTCTCGCTGCGGCCCGACGCGTTCTTCGGGGTGCTGCTGGGCGTGGAGATGGTGGTGGCGCTGCTCTCGATGGCCCCGGTCGCGAAACTCGCCGAGCGGACGGGGCTGAAACCCGTCGTCGCGCTCGGGTTCGCCGTCTACGCGGTGTTCCCCGTCCTGCTCATCGCGGCGCCGGCGGACCAGTGGATGCTCGTCGCCCTGTTCGCGTTCTCCGGGCTCCGGTTCGCCGGCCTCCCGGCGCACAAGGCGCTCATCGTCGGGCCCGCCGAACGCGACGCGGGGGGACGGGTCACCGGCACGTACTACCTCGTCCGGAACACGGTCGTCATCCCTTCGGCGGCGGCGGGCGGCGTGCTCTACGCGATGGACCCGACGGTCGCGTTCGGCGTCGCCTCCGCCGTCGGCCTCGTCGGCCTGGGCTACTTCCTTGCCTTCGGCCGGGAGTTCGAGGCGTACGCCTGATCGGGCCGGTTCGGAACGGGTCGAGGGGTCGGCGCGATGGTCCGCCCCGGCGCCGGTCGAAAGACCATCCCGCGGGGGGGAGGTAGCCGGCGGGAATCGGCCGACTCACCGGTCCGATTCCCCCGGCTGATGGACCGGGTACTCGGGCGTTTCGAGTCCCTCCTCCTCGAAGGCAGCGAGCGCCCGTTCGGTCACGTCCGAGGCGAAGGCGAACTCGTCTCGCAGGTCCGCGACGTATGCCTTCCCCCGGACCATCCGGTAGTAGGTCCCGTCCTCGACGAGGACCGCGACCGGGTGGTCCTCGTCGACGTAGACGTACCTCGACGTGACGAGGGCGTCGCCCACGATGTCGGTCGTGCGGTCGAGGTCCGCGCCGGGCGCTACGGCGACCTCGACCACCACCATCATCTCCGGTCGGCCGTCGTTCGCGTTCGCCACGTTCGAGGTGAACAGGGCCGCGTTCGGTACCGTTACTGCGGTGTCGTCCGGGGTTCGTAGCGTCGTCGCCCGGAGACCGATCCCGGTCACCTCCCCGTAGTGGTCGCCGATCTCGACCTTGTCGCCGACCCGGTACGGTCGCTCGGTGATGATCACCAGCCCGCCGATCACGCTGGCGAAGAGGTCCTTCAGTCCGAAGCCGAGCGCCGCGCCGAGCAGTCCGGAGACGGCGAGTAACTGGGACGTCGACAGCTGGACGAGTGGCCCCAGCACGAGGTAGACGGCGGTCCCGTAGACGAGGAAGCTCGCGAGCGGAGCGAGCATCTTGACGGTGATCCGGCGCCGGGGGCTACGCTCGGCGAGGACGGTCAACACGAACGTGGCGAGCCGCGAGACCAGGTACGCGGCCACCAGGACCGCGACGGCGTTTACGACCAGCCACGGGTCCAGCGTCACCCCCTCGGCTCCGGCCTGAAGGACGATCACAGTATCCGCCCCCGGTCGGTCGCCGTGACGACGCTCGGCACGGCCGCCGGTTCGAGACACACCAGGTTCCCATCGGTGGCGACCAGTCCCTCCCGCACCAGTCTCGTCAGGGTGCGGTCCAGACGGTCCCCGAGGATCTCGGCCAGTTCCGCCCGTTCGACGCGCTCCTTCGCGAGGACGATCCGCAGACAGAAGGCCTCGTCCCGGTCGACGTCGACGTCGGCGCCCGCCGCGACGACGTCGCTCGGTCTGATCTCATCGCCCCGGCGGGACTCCCAGATGGCGGTGGCGACCCCCACGCTCCCGTTCGAGACGGCAGCGAGCCGCTCGAAGACCACGTCCTCCGGATCGGGGTCGGCGCCGCCGCGCCACGCCTCGATGGCGATCGGGTTCGGGACGGGAACCGGCACCTCCACCCCGTGGCCCCGCCACTCGACCGAGTGCCGCCGGATCGTGACCAGCCCGCCCTTCTCCGGGTCGTCGGGGAGGAATCGGGGGGTCTCGTCGTACCGTTCGAGGAGGCGTTCGGCGATGGCCTCGGTCGCGACCGGGCCCACGTCGACGCGGGCGGGGAACTCCCGTTCCACTCGTCGTACGGCCGTCAGGTACGCCCACGCGTAGCGGTTCCAGCCTGTCACGACCGGCGTACCGGCGCCGGCGAGCGACCCGAGGAACCGCTCGACCGGTTCGAAGCCGTCGATCGCCCGCTTGTAGAGGTGCTGGCAGTCCTCGACGACGAGGGGGTCCTCGCCCGGTTCCGGGAGGTCGGCGGGACCGTCACCCGGGGCGAGGCGGATCCGTTCGGCACCGAGTCGCTCGACGGCGGTTTCGAGAACCGTCTCGCGTCCGCCGAACGGCGGCCCGACGACCGCGAGTGGCCCCGGACACTCGCCGGACAGGACCGCCTCGAAGGTGTCGTACTCGTCCCCGAGGAGGGTGGCGGCGTCCACGTTCCCCCCCGGATGTCGACTCCCGGGTCGGTCGTCCGCCGGTGTCGGTCCTCCGTCGTTCATCCGCTCGCACCACGGGCCATGGGACGACACCTCGCACCCGACCGTATTATCATCTGTGACCCGACACGCCTTTCCCCGACCCGGCGCCACCTCCGCTATGGAACGGAAGCGCGCCCTCACGAGCGTGGATCTGGCGGCGCTCGTGACGGAACTGAACCGGTACGCGGGCGCCAAGGTCGACAAGGCGTACCTCTACGACGACGACCTCGTTCGGCTGAAGATGCGGGACTTCGACCGCGGCCGCGTGGAGCTACTGCTGGAGGTCCGGGACCCGAAGCGGGTGAACGTCGCCGACCCCGAGCGGGTGCCCGACGCCCCGGGACGACCGCCGAACTTCGCGATGATGCTCCGGAACCGGCTCTCGGGAGCGGACTTCGTCGGTGTCGAGCAGTTCGAGTTCGACCGAATCCTCACGTTCCAGTTCGAGCGCGAGGACGCGAACACGCTCGTCGTGGTCGAGCTGTTCGGCGACGGAAACGTCGCGGTGCTGAACGAGGACCGGGAGGTCGTCTCCTCGCTGGACACCGTCCGGCTGAAATCGCGGACCGTCGCCCCGGGCTCCCAGTACGGCTACCCGGACTCGCGGTTCGACCCCCTCGTCGCGGACTACGAATCGTTCGCCGCCGCGATGGACGACTCGGACACGGACGTGGTCCGGACGCTCGCGACCCAGCTGAACTTCGGCGGACTCTGGGGGGAGGAGCTCTGTACCCGCGCCGGCGTCGAGAAGACGCTGGACATCGCCGACGCGGGCGAGGAGGAGTACCGGGCACTGTTCAGTGTGATCGAGGACCTCCGGCGGCGGCTGAAGGAGGGCGACCTCGACCCCCGGGTCTACCGCGACGAGGAGGGCCGCGTCGTCGACGTCTCGCCGGTGCCGCTGGAGGAACGCGCCGCGCTCCAGAGCGAGCGGTTCGATTCGTTCAACTCCGCGCTGGACACGTACTTCCACGCACTCGAGACCGAGGAGCCGGCCGGTGGCAGTGGCGGGGGAGGTGGCCGGGACCGCCCCGATTTCGAGGCGGAGATCGAGAAGAAGGAACGCATCATCGCCCAGCAGGAGGGCGCCATCGAGAGTTTCGAGGAGCAGGCGGAGACCGAGCGCGAGCGGGCGGAACTGCTGTACGCCAACTACGACCTCGTGGACGAGGTGCTCTCGACGGTCCGAAACGCCCGCGAGGAGGACGTCCCGTGGGACGACATCGCGGCGAAGTTCGAGGAGGGCGCGGAGCGCGGAATCGAGGCGGCCGAGGCCGTCGTCGACGTGGACGGGAGAGAGGGGACGGTCACGCTCGACCTCGACGGCACGC
>JBEPXB010000112.1:0-7236 GCA_041642135.1 Halobacteriales archaeon
GGCTGTGGTGGCGGGGCGTTCCTCGGGCGATTGCCCCCCGGAGCCGTCGGCCTCGACCTCTCCCGCGAACAGCTCCGGCTGATCGCGCGCGACGGGCCCGAAGCGGGGCTGGTCCAGGGCGACATGACGAGTCTCCCGTTCGCCGCGGACGCCTTCGACGGCGTCCTCGCCTACTGGTCGCTCATCCACGTCCCGCTGGCCGAGCACCCCACCACGATAGAGGAGTTCGCCCGCGTCCTCCGACCGGGCGGCCGCCTGCTCCTCTCCGAGGGGACGGACCGCTGGGTCGGCGAGAACCCCGATTGGCTCGGGGGCGACGTCGGGATGGCCTGGGAGATCGCCGGGGAAGAGGCGACCCGGGAACAGCTGCGAGCGGCTGGATTCACCGTCGAGCGAACGATCGGGGTCCCGGAGGCGCTCGACGACGGGGACGATGGAGAGGACGACCATGAAGAGACGGACAGCGAGGGCGGCGACGAGGACCTCCCGTGGCGGGTCTTCGACGCCCGGCTCGACGGGTAGCGGTCCCGGCCCCGGTCCCGCGGCCGCTCATACGGTCGTGCGTAGTCCGTTACCGACGATGACCGACCCGTCCCGGGTGATCGCCGGTACATCGGTACGCACGACCGTATCAGGGGACGTGCCAGATGCCCCGGCCGCGGTCGAGGACGCTCCCGACGACGACGTGCGGGAGCGCGACGACGCTGATGAGGACGCTCCAGAACGCGACGGCGCCGAACAGGAACGAGCTGTTCGCGAGCGGGTTCGGGACGAGCCACCAGAACGCGACGGCGACGGCGGCGGTGGCGAGTGCGCCCGCGACGAGCACGCCCCACGCCCGGAGCGCCACGGTTCCCGTCGAGGCGTCCTCGCCACCGAGGAGGTCCCGCCCCCCCGTCGCGGGCTCCTCGACGGCGAGCTCGCGGGCCACCTGCCGCGCCGAGTACCAGAGCGGGAAGTAGAGCCCGACCGCTACGACCACGGGGACGACCGCGAAGTAGGCGACGAGCAGGAGCGTCTCGGCGGCGTCGGCGAGCCACGCCCCGTCGCCGGTCCGGCGGGCGAACCCCAGCCCGAGGTGTGCGAGGACGGTCGCCCCGTAGAGCCCGCCGACGAGCAGGCGGGTCAGGTCGAAGTGGACCGCGACGCCGGCGAGTCCGCCCGGCTCGACCAGCCCGACCATCAGCGAACCGAACGTGTGGAACGTGTTCGGCCACGCGACGATGGGGACGGCCATCACCGCGCCGCCGCGGGCCGCGACCGCGAGCAGTTCCTGCACGCGACTCCGCAGGTGACTCGTCCCCGTCGTCGCCCGGAGGACGTGGAGGTCCCCGCCACCGCCCTTGGCGACGGCGACGCCGATCGCCAGCGCCAGCCCGGCAACGGGCGCGACGAGGAACAGCCCGACGAACATCCCAGCGAGCACGAGGTAGCCCGCGACGTACCGCCAGCGGAACGCCATCGCGCGCCGCCGCAGGTTGGCGAAGTGCTCGTACCCGCCGTGCGGGAGGTTGAGCGCGACCATCCCGACGAGGTAGACGGCCGCCTGCGTCTCGAGCGAGGGGCCCACGCTCGCGAGGCGGAGCCCGCCGAACACGACGACGAGGCCGACCAGCGCCGTCCGCGAGACGGTCAGTGCCGTCGACTCGACCTCGAACCCGGGGATCCGACTGCGCGTGACGCTCATCGAGTGGACGTACGGGCGCGTGGCGGTTGTGGAGTCACCCATACAGCTGCGGGGTTTCAAGGGGCACCCGGAAGCCGGCGGACGGACGTCCCAGCCCTCCGGTTTCTCGACGCCATCTTCCGGTTCCCAAGGCGGTTTTCCGTCCCCTCCCGTAGTGTCGCACGATGGCAACCGGGGTTCGCGCCGAACTGGCGGTCCACGGGCCGACGAACTGTCCGGTCGCGTCGCTCTCGACGGCGAGCGGCGAGCCCGTGAGCGACGTGACCTGGACCCGCGGCGGGGACGGCAGGGTCACCGAGGAGTTCCGGGTCGACGCCGACCTCGCGGCGGACCGCCCGGAGAGCCTCGTCGACGCCGACCCCGTCCTCGAGGTGGGCGACGAGCGGGTCTACCAGTTCTCCCGCGACGCCGACCGCGCCTGCGCCTGCGAGGTCGTCGAGGCGCTGGGCTCACCCGTCGCCGACGTCCGCGTCGAGGGAGGCGTCCTCGTCCTGACGCTCCACCTCGGCGGCGTCGAGCGGCTCCGCGAGGCCGTGGCCGACCTCGACGCGGTCGCCGAGCGGGTGGAGGTCCGCTACCTGGTGCAGTCGGCCACCGCCGGGACCGGCAGCGCCGACCCGACGCTCGTGGACCGCGGGCGGCTGACCGACCGCCAGCGCGAGGTCCTCGAGACGGCCTACCGGATGGGCTACTTCGAGTACCCGCGGTCGGCGAACGCGACGGAGGTCGCCGAGGAACTCGACATCGGCGTCTCGACGCTCGCCGAACACCTCGCCGCCGCCCAGGAGAAGCTGCTGGAGGAACTGCTCGCCGACTGATACGGTCGTGCGTCGTCTTTTACCGGCGCTAACCGACCCCGTCCGGGTGATCGCCGGCACATCGGTACGCACGACCGTATGAGGCCCGGTCGAGCAGGCACCGGACGTGTGGGCCGGCGCTACCCGTTCAATACCGCACGCCCCAGCCCCGCTCGTACATCACATCGCCGCCGACCACCGTGTACTCCACGTCGAGTTCGGTGAGTTCCGAGGCAGGGACCTCCCGCGGGTCCGCAGAGAGGACGGTGACGTCCCCGAGCTTCCCCGGGGTCAGGGTACCCTTCTCGTCCTCGGCGAACTCGAGGTAGGCCGCCTCGGGGCCGTACATCCGGAGGGCGTCCTCGATCCCGATCCGTTGATCGGGGCCGACGACCTCCCCGGTGACCGTCTCGCGGGTGACCGCCGTCCGGAGCGCGAGCCGGGGGTCGCCCGTCGCGACCGGCCAGTCGCCGTTCGCCGCCGTGGGGATCCCGTACTCGAACAGCGATCCGAGCGCGTACGTCCAGTCCATCCGTTCGGCGCCCCAGTAGACCCAGTTGCGCGAGACGTCCGCGCCGAGGAAGTTGATCGACGAGGAGACACAGGCCCCGAGGTCGGCGATCCGTTGGAGCTGTTCGGGCTTCGTGAGCCCGGCGTGTTCGATGCGGAACCGGTGGTCCTCATCGGGGTCGACCGCCGCCTCGAACGCGTCGAGGATGTGGTCGATGCCGCGGTCGCCCTGACCGTGGACGCAGACCCGCAGGCCGGCCTCGTGGGCGCGCTCGACCCGGTCGGCGAAGTACTCCGGGGAGATGTGGAGCAGCCCGTCGTACCGCGGGGAGTCCTCCGGGACCGACTCGCCCTCGTAGGGGTCGTACATCGCGGCGGTCCGTCCGGTGAACGCCCCGTCCATGAAGTACTTCACGCCGACGACGAACAGCCGGTCGCCGCCGAACCCAGTCTCGACGCCCGCCGTCGAGAGCGCCTCCAGTACGTCCTCGCCCTCCGGGCCGAGCGACCCCTCCTCGTCGGCGTCGCCCGCTATCATCATCCCCAGGCGGATCGGGAGTTCCCCCTCGCGTTCGAGCTCCTGGTAGATGCGGAGGTCACTGGGGATGGTCTTGGCGTCGTGGGCGGTCGTGACGCCCCACTCGAGTAGCTGGTCGACCGCGCGACGGACCGACTCGCGCCGTTCCTCGCGCGACTCGTCCGGCGTCGCCTCGAGCAGGGGGAGCTCTGCCTCCTCGCTGACCAGCCCCGAGGGCCGACCCTCGTCGTCGCGCTCGATGACCGCCGGCGGCTCCGGATCGGGAGTATCGCGGTCGATACCGACGAGCGAGAGCGCCGCCGAGTTGTAGATACTCCCCGTGTGCCCGCCGACGCTGTTGATCTGGACCGGGTTGTCGGGCGCCGCCTCGTCGATGTCCCACCGGTCGATGTGCCGTTCCTCCTCTTCCCAGACGAGCCCGAGGTTGTACCCGGAGCAGATGATCCACTCGCCGTCGGGCGTCTCGGCGGCCCGCTCGGCGATGCGTTCCTGCACGTCGGCGACCGACTCGTTCGGCGGCGACCGGCAGTTCACGTGGGTCATCCGTCTACCGGCCAGCGGGACGTGGAGGTGGGTGTCGATGAACCCCGGGAGCGCCGTCCGGCCGTCGAGGTCGATCACCTCCGTGGCGTCGGTGACGTGCTCTATGACCTCGTCGGTGGTCCCGACCGCGGCGACCCGGCCGCCACGAATGGCGACGGCCTCGGCGTCCGGGACGTCGGGATCGAGGGTCAGGACGCGGCCGTCGACGAGCGCGAGGTCGCCGCTATCGGTCATCGCGGGTCTCCGCGCCGCCGGTCGGGTTCGGCCCCGCCCGTCCCGTGGGGCGGCCGTCGGACGGTTCCGTCGTCTCGATACGGGTTGTCATGTGGCAGCCCCCTCTGCGTCACACGTCCTGTTAAACGTTGGTCCGACCGCGGTGACGGCGATACCGGTCGCGTGGGCGCACGCGGACCCGTCCGTCGGCCACAAGCGCTTTGCATCTCACTCCGCTGACCCCCGAACGGCGAACGTCTGGGCGCACCCTTCCACCGGTACGTGTCCGGAACCGCGAGGGAGCCGTGCGGCCCGCCCGGCACCGGCGGGACCGGAAGCGCCGCCCGCCCCCGTCGGGGGGACCGAGACGCACAGTGCCGCCCGGCCGGATCGTCGAGCCTCGACCGGCCATGACGGCGACGCTCGTCCACCGGTTCGTCGAGCGGGCCGGGACCGACGGGCTCGTCGAAGCGCTACGCGCCGGGGTACGGTTCGTCTCCAGGTGGTCGAGGCGGGCCGCGAAGCGGGCGAAGTAGCGCTACCGGTATCATCCGCGTTCGATCCCGGACCCCGACCGGACGTACCACCTCGACCCGGCGGACGTCGAATACGCGATCTGGCACGACGACCTGCCGGAACACTTCGGGGGGAAGCCAAGCCACGACGTCCTCGACGGCGACTGGGACCTGCTGAAGGTGCCGTTCGAGGAAACGTACATCTATCGCGGCCTGTTCGCGCGATTCTCGGAGGGGCGCGAGTGGGTGGGGACGGAGTACTACTCGGTGGTGCGGGATGCGGCCCACCGTTCCGACGACCCGGTCGAGTACCTGCGCCAGTACGACGAGTTGTTCGCGGACATGAAGGAGAACGGGTTCCACAGGCTCTCGATGGCGCGGATCCTCGACCTCGGTTCGGTCCCCGCCCGCGTCAGCCTGCGACACCGACGGTGGCAGGCGGTCCGCGACGCGGTGGCGAGGGCGGGGTCGCTGGCGGAGCTACCGGACGACGAACGCGAACACCTCGGCCACCCCGACCTCCGGGACATCGTGTAGGCCGGTCGCGGGCGTTAGGACGATCCGTCGCCCCGCCCCGTCCCGGCGCCTCGCCGTGGCACGGAGGACTGCCGTCTCTCGACGTGCGGCCGGCGGTCGCGCCTCGCGGCGTTCAGGCACTGAAGTAGGTCTCGTGCAGCGCCTCCCCGCGCTCGAAGCGGTCGGCACGGAGTTCGGAGACGTCGACGGTGCGCGCCTCGCCGTCCAGCACCAGTTCGGAGACGACCTGCCCGGTCGCGGGCGACTGCATGAACCCGTGGCCCGAAAAGCCCGTCGCGACGACGAGCCCGGGTCGAACTTCCTCGATGATCGGGTGGTGATCGGGCGTGACGCCGTAGACCCCGGCCCACCCCCGGACGACCTCCGTGGCGGGGCCGAAGTAGTCCGCGACGCCCGAGGCCTCCTCGAGCGCCGCGACCGTCCAGTCGAGGTCCGTCGAGGTCCGGTAGCGGTCGGGGTCCTGCTCGGGGTCGTCCTCGTCGAAGTGGCCGCCGAGGAGCGCTTTCCCGTCGCGCTCCGGGCGGAAGTAACAGCCGGCGTCGAGGTCCGTCACCAGGGGGTTCGAATCCGGGACGGGTCGTTCGGGGTCGACGACCGTCGCCTGTCGACGCCGCGGGGAGACCCGCAGGTCGAGTCCGGCCGTCCGGGCGACCTTCGGCGACCACGCACCCGCCGCGAGGACGACGTACTCCGGGTCGTACCGGCCGTCGGTCGTCTCGACGGTCACGTCCCCGTCCCCCACCGCGAGGTCCGTCACCTCGACGCCCGTTCGGACGTCGGCGCCCGCCTCCGCCGCGCCCCGCGAGAACCCCTGGAGGCCGAGGTGGGGGTCGGCGAACCCGTCCGTGGGACAGTAGGCGGTGCCGACGTACGCCCCGGTCCGGAGCCCGGGGACGTACTCCGTGGCCTCTTCGGGTGTGAGGAACTCGCTCGGCACGCCGTGGTCGTTCTGGAACGGGATCGCGCTCCTGAGCCGGTCGGCCGTCCCCTCGCTCCGTGCGACGTACATATAGCCCGGTCGGCGGTACTCGATGTCGACGTGGAACTCCTCCTCGAAGCGCTCCCAGACCTCGATGCTCCGCTTCGAGAGTTCGATGCTCACCGTCGTCGAGAACTGTGCGCGGATGCCACCGGCGGCCCGGTCGGTGCTCCCGGAGCCGAGCGAGGCCTTCTCGAGGAGCGTCACGTCGGCGCCGCGCTCCGCGAGGTAGTACGCGCTCGCCACCCCGACGATGCCACCGCCGACGACCACCACGTCCATGTCCGACCCCTGTACGTCCGGGACCAAAGGTCCTCCTCCGCCGTGCGGTGATCGGTCGTGATCGGACGGTACGGGGCGGTCCGACTCCTCGTGTCGCGTCCCGGCGAACGCCCCGAACGTCCCGCTCGACACCGATCGGTCGATCCCCTCGCTCCACCGAGCGACGACCGCCCGCCGGTTCCGCGGTCGGGCACCCGCGTCCCGGGAGTAGATTTAACACCGAGACCGGGACGATACCGGCATGGAGGTCACGGAACTGGCGGTCTACAGCGTCGACCTGCCGATCGCCGACGGGAGCTACGACTGGTCGGGGGACAACTCCTACGAGGCGTTCGAGGCGACGGTCGTCCGCCTGGACACCGACGAGGGCGTGACGGGGTGGGGCGAAGTGGCGACGCTCGGCTCGTCGTACCTCCCGGCGTTCCCGCGTGGGGCCCGCGCCGGCATCGCGGAGCTCGCGGACACCGTGATCGGCTCCGATCCGACGCAGCCAGCGGTGCTCGCCGAACGGATGGATCGACGGCTCGGGGGCCACCCGTACGCGAAATCCGGCATCGACATGGCCTGCTGGGACCTGACGGGGAAGGCCGCGGGCGAGCCCGTCGCCGACCTGCTCGGTGGCCGCTTCGGCGACG
>JBEPXB010000113.1:0-7221 GCA_041642135.1 Halobacteriales archaeon
GTCGGCGGCCTCGTCGATGCGGGCGCTCGAGCCCAGGAGCCCGTATCCCCGCTCGTCGAGGCTCTTCTTCACCTTCGAGGACTCGATCTGCGGGACGACCACACCCATGATGTTCTTCGACTGGGTCGTGATCTCGGGGTGTTCCTTGAGCGCCGCCGCGGCCCCCCGGACCGCGACGTCGCCGTCCATCGCGCGGGCCACGTCGATGGCCTCCTGGGCCCGGTCGTAGTCCTCCTCGAGCTCCGAGCGGACGTCCTGGGCCTGGTCCAGGATGTCCATGAACTCCATGATGAGGCCGTCGCGCTTCTTCTCTAAGGTGTCGTGCCCACGCTCGGAGAGGTCGATGCGGTCCTCGATCTGCATGAGGTTCTTCCGCGTGGGTTTGACGTCCTCGGCCATTGGGTGTGCCTTCTGGACCCAGTCGGATAACTGTTTACGGTCCGGACCGGCCGCGGGATCGTCGACTCCCCGCAGGTGGGCCTCTCGGAGCGAGTGGTATCCGACCCGGCGCGGTCTTCGGGGAGGAGCGACCGTCCCGGCCGTCCCCTCTCCCCGGGCATCGTCGTCGTCGGACGCTCTCCCACGTTCCGACGGTCGATGCGGGACGGCCGGGAGGGCCGGTCACCCCCGGGCTCCACGACATCCGCCTCGGGGGACACGGTGCCGTGGACAGCGGGGGCACTCTGACTGTCAGCGCGTGTCGACATACCGGTGGTGCCTCGTCTATCAAGTGTCCCGCCCACCCGCCCACGCGATCACGGGTCGACGAACGCGATCTCCGCGTATCGCGGGTCCCGATGTGCCACGGTCCCGGACGTTTCGCGGCTACTCGCCGGCGTCGGCGCCGAGCGTCCGCTCGTCGGCGCCGGAACCGAGCGTCCGCTCGACGAGCGTGGCGATACCGCGGCGGAGCCGCTCGCTGACCGCCTGGTCGGAGACCCCGAACGCCGCGGCGAGTTCGGCCGTCGTACACCGCCGCGGGATGTCGTAGTACCCCCGCTCGACCGCCAGCACGAGCGCCTCGCGCTGTGGTCCGGTCAGCCCGTACGAGAGATCCGACCCCGGCGACGTCGGGTTGTACACCCGGATCACCTCGGGGTCGAGGCCCACACCGTCGCAGTACTCGCGGAACGCCCCGAGGGCCGCGGCGTCCTCGAACCGGAGTTCGAACGTCCAGACTCCCGACCGGCCGTGGGCGCTCAGAACCGCCACCTCCGGCTCGCGGAACCCCCCGAACAGCCGGTCCCGGTCGGCCTCCCAGTCGAGGGCGAGCAGGCTCTCCTCGCCGTAGTCGTCGACGACCTGGAGGCTGTCGACGATCGATCCCTCGTGGACGGCCTCGAGGAGCGTCTCGAGCCGATCCGTCCGGACCCGGAAGTACGGAACGGTGTGATCGGCGACGGGGACGAGCGTCTCGAGCTTCACGACGGCGTCGGGACCCGTGCCCGCCTCGAACAGGCGGCCGAGCTCGAAGTCGTCGGCCGACATCCGCACCTCCGTGATGGTACTCATCGGAACTCTCCGAACTATGAGGCGTCCGAAGGTCATAAACTAGTGCTAGCAGTCGCCGCACGGCAGCCGCTCTCGCGAACGGCTTCCGTAACCCCCGAAGCGTGTCGGAGTGAAGAGAGGGGCGTCGGGAGTGGGAGGAGCCGATAGAGGGGCGTCGGGAGTGGGAGTAGTCGGTACGGGACCGGAACCGTCAGTCGGCCGAGGCCTCGACGGCCTCCTCTTCTTCGTCCTCCCCGCCGACGTAGTACTCCTCGATGAGGTCCTCGTCGATCCGGTTGAGTTCGGCCTCCGGGAACATCGAGAGCAGGTCCCAGCCGATGTCCAGCGTCTCCTCGATGGCCCGGTTGGTGGTGTACCCCTGGTCGACGAACTCGTTCTCGAACCGGTCGGCGAAGTCGAGGTACTTGTTGTCGCGCTCGGAGAGCGCCTCGCGGCCGACGATGTTCACCAGGTCGCGCAGGTCCTCGCCCTCGGCGTAGGCCGCGTAGAGCTGGTCGGAGACGTCGGCGTGGTCCTCGCGGGTCAGCCCCTCGCCGATCCCGTCGTCCATCAGCCGCGACAGGCTGGGCAGGACGTTGATCGGCGGCTGGATGCCCTGGGAGTTGAGGTCGCGGTCGACGTAGATCTGCCCCTCCGTGATGTACCCCGTCAGGTCGGGGATCGGGTGGGTGTCGTCGTCGCCGGGCATCGTGAGGATGGGGATCTGGGTGACCGAACCGTCACGGCCCTCGATGCGGCCGGCCCGCTCGTACAGCGTCGCGAGGTCGGTGTACATGTACCCCGGGTAGCCGCGGCGACCGGGCACCTCCTCGCGGGCGGCGCCGATCTCCCGCAGCGCCTCGCAGTAGTTCGTCATGTCCGTCAGGATGACGAGGACGTGGTACCCCTTGTCGAACGCGAGGTACTCCGCAGTGGTGAGCGCGAGCCGCGGCGTGATGGTCCGCTCGACGGCCGGGTCGTCCGCGAGGTTCATGAAGACGACCGAGCGCTCCAGCGCACCGGTGCGCTCGAAGTCGTCCATGAACTCGTTGGCCTCCTCGGCGGTGATGCCCATCGCGCCGAAAATGACGGCGAACTCGCTCCCTTCGCCGCCCTCGGCCTCCTCCTCCGGCACCGTGGCCTGGCGGGCGATCTGCAGCGCCAGGTCGTTGTGCGGCAGGCCCGAGCCCGAGAAGATCGGGAGCTTCTGCCCCCGGACCAGCGTGTTCATGCCGTCGATGGCCGACACACCGGTCTGGATGAACTCCTCGGGGTACTCGCGGGCCGTGGGGTTGATCGCCGCGCCGACGATCTCCCGTTCTTCCTCCGGTTCGATCTCCGGGCCGCCGTCGATCGGGTCGCCCGATCCGCTCAGAACGCGCCCGAGCAGTTCCTCGGTGAGCGGCATCTGCAGGGTCTCGCCCAGGAACCTGACCGAGGAGTTCCGGTCGATACCCTCGGTCCCCTCGAACACCTGGATGGCGACGTACGTGCTGGTCGACTCCAGGATCTGTCCGCGGCGGACGTCACCGTTGGGCGTCTCGATCTCGACGATCTCGTCGTAGCCGACGGGCTCGTCGACCTCGGCGAACACCAGCGGACCGCTGATCTCCGTGATGGTCTTGTACTCTTTCTGCATCTCAGTACTTCCCCCTGAGCTCCTCGGTTATCTCTTCCTCGACGTCGGCGATGAACTCCTCGTAGTCCTCGGCCGTGGCCATGCGGTTCAGGCGCGGGGCGGCGTCGGTGGACTGGATCTCCTCGACCGGGACGCCCGCGTCGAGCGCCCGGAACGCCTCGTCGTTGAACGTCTCGATGGCCTGGAGCATCCGGCTGGTCTTCTCCGGTGGGCAGTAGCGGTCCACGTCGTGGAACGCGTTCTGCTGGAGCCACGCCTCGCGGAGGTAGCGCGCCACCTCGAGGGTGAGCTGCTGGTCCTCCGGGAGGGCGTCCTTGCCGACCAGCTGGACGATCTCCTGGAGCTCGCCCTCCTCGTCGAGCGTGTCGATGGCCCACTGGCGGGTCACGGGCCAGTCCTGGTCGACGTTCTCGACGAACCACGGGTCGATCTGGTCGCGGTAGAGCGAGTAGGACTCGTTCCAGTTGATCGCCGGGAAGTGCCGGCGCTCGGCCAGGTCCGCGTCCAGCGCCCAGAACGTCTTGACGATGCGCAGCGTGTTCTGCGTGACCGGCTCGGAGAAGTCACCGCCCGGCGGCGAGACCGCGCCGATGACCGAGATCGACCCTTCCGAGCCGTTCAGGTTGTCGAAGTAGCCGGCCCGCTCGTAGAACTGCGAGAGCCGGGCGGCCAGATATGCAGGATATCCCTCCTCGCCGGGCATCTCCTCGAGCCGCGAGGAGATCTCCCGCATCGCCTCGGCCCACCGCGAGGTCGAATCGGCCATCAGCGCCACGTCGTAGCCCATGTCGCGGTAGTACTCCGCGATGGTGATGCCCGTGTACACACAGGACTCCCGTGCCACGACGGGCATGTTCGACGTGTTGGCGATGAGGCAGGTCCGGGCCATCAGCGGGTTCCCCGTCTGCGGGTCCGGCAGTTCGGGGAAGTCCTCGATGACCTCCGTCATCTCGTTGCCGCGCTCGCCACAGCCGATGTAGACGACGATGTCGGCGTCGGCGAACTTCGCCAGGCTCTGCTGGGTGACGGTCTTCCCGGAGCCGAACGGGCCGGGAATGGCCGCCGTGCCGCCCTTCGCGAGCGGGAACAGGCCGTCGAGGATGCGCTGTCCGGACACCAGCGGGGTGTCCGGCGTCTTCTTGTCCACGGTGGGACGGGGCCGACGTACCGGCCACTCCTGGCGCATCGACACCTCCTCGCCGGTGTCGAGTTCGACGACCGTCTCCGTGACGGTGAACTCGCCGGCCTCGACCGCGGTGACCTCGCCACCCTCCGAGCCCGGCGGGAGCAGCACCTTGTGCTCGATGCTCTCGGTCTCCGGGACCGTCCCGAGGACGTCGCCGGCTTCGACCTCGTCGCCGACCTCGACCTCGGGGGTGAACTCCCACTCCCTCTCGAGGTCGATGCCGGGGGCGTCGACCCCGCGGTCGAGGAACGCGCCCATCTGCTGTTCGAGGACGTCGAGCGGGCGCTGGACGCCGTCGTAGATGGTGTCCAGCATCCCCGGCCCGAGGTCCACGCTCAGGGGCTCGCCCGTGTTCGCGACGGGTTCGCCCGGCGCGACGTCCGAGGTCTCCTCGTACACCTGGATGGTGGTCCGGTCGCCCTCGATCTCGATGACCTCGCCCATCAGCCCTTCGTCGCCGACGTAGACGACGTCGTTCATCCGGGCGTCGAGGTCCGTGGCGACCACGACCGGGCCGCTCACGCTCTCTATGACACCTTCGTCCGTGGTGTCGACTTGTGTTGCCTGACTCATGTTAGTCCTCCGCCATCAGGTCGATCCCGATGGCCCGCTTTATCTGCTCGCGCAGGCCGCCGCTGCCGGCCTCGCCGCCGACCGTCACCATCACCGGTTCGACGCTCGTCTCGACGCGCTGTCTGACGGTCCGGGAGAGGAAATCGAGGTCCTCGCCGTTCATCACGATGATGCCGACGTCGTCGTCCTCGAGCATCCCCTCGACGGCCTCGTCCATCCGGTCCGGTTTCTCCTCGGGCGGGACGTTCGCGAACTTGCGGACGCCCGCCAGCCGGAACCCGGTGGTGAACTCCGGGCTCCCGATGACGCCGATCTCCTGGCTCATCGTCCTGCCCTCATTGTATCACCAGTTCGTCCTCGATGCGCCCCTCGTCGAGCCCCGCCTCGCGGCCCCGGGCGATCGCCCGGATGTTCTCGACCTCGCGCTCCTTGGCGAGGACGTACGCGAGGACGGGACAGATAGACAGGGGGTAGCGGTTCGAGAGCTTGTCGGAGTACTCGAGCAGCGCCGCGTCGAGGGCGTACTCGAACTCGACGAGGCTCTCGGCGTCCTCCAGTTCGTTCAGCGCCGCCGAGAGGTCGTCGCCGTACGGCGAGTCGCGGATGCGTGCGACCAGTTCGTCCATGTTTCCGACCAGGGTCCGGAGCTCGTCGGCGTCGAACAGCCGCCCGCCCTCGATGAAGAACTCCGTCGGGTCGATGTCGACCCCCGAGCGGGCGAGTCGCAGCGCGTTCAGCACGTTCCGGAAGTCGATCTCCGCGCGGACGAACTCGATGTAGAGCTCCTCCGCCCGGTTCGGGTCGGCGGGGAGGTTCCCCGCGAGGCTCTCGTAGAACGTCCGGTCGACCGCGTTCTCGAGCGGGACGAGCACCCCGGTGTCCTCGTATTCCTCGAGCGCCTCGGCGAGCCCGTCGCCGAACATCGTCCGGTCGAGCAGTTCGACGACCTCCTCGATCGAGTCGGCGCCCAGCAGCCGCTCGACGAGGTCCTCGGAGAACTCGCCGGCCTCGATGAGGTCGTCCTCGACGGTCTGCCGGTCGGCCCCGGAGTAGATCCCCCGCAGGATGGTCTTGACGTTCCAGGCGTCGAACTTCCGCAGGTAGCGGGCGATGTAGTCGTACAGCGGGCCGTTGGCCCACCGCAGCAGGTCCTCGAAGTGCTTGGCGAGGTTGCGGTTCAGCGCGTACTCCACGAGGTCGACCCCCGAGTAGCGCGCGCCGAGCGCGTTCATCTCCGCCTCGTACTCCGACTCCTCCATGAAGCGGGCGATCTCGCCCGTGCCCATCCGGACCAGCTTGCGGTAGTCGTCCTCGTCGAACAGCGACGCCCGCCGCGAACGAACCCGGGCCGTGACGTACTCGTAGTTCGAGCTCTCCTCGGCGACGCTCATTGCTCGAACAACCGGTCGGAGACCTCCCGGAGGTTCTCCTCCCAGACCTCCTCGAGCACCGAGTCGAACGTGTTGTTCACGCGGACCCGCGAGGCGTCGCTCTCGACGACCACGCCGCCGAGGCAGTCGTACTCGCCGGCGTACTCGAAGCCCTCGTAGTCCTCGAGGATCGACTCGAGGAGCGCCTGGTCGGCGCTCCGGCCGTACACCCTGACGGTGTCGGCGCCCTCGAACTCGGTAGCCGCGGCCTCCAGCAGTTCCCGGGTGAGCTCCTCGCGACGGTCACCCGACAGGTCGGCGACGGCCGCCTCCGCCTCCTCGCGGACCGTCGCGAGGATCGACCGGCGGGCCTCGAGCCGGGCCTGTTTGGCCTCGAGCTTCGCCGAGGAGAGCGTCTGCTCGCGCTCCTGGGCGATCTGTCGCTCGACCTCCCGCTCGGCCTCCTCGCGGATCTCCTCTGCGTCGGCCTCGGCGTCCGCGACGATGCTCTCGGCCCGCCCTTCACCCTCTTCTCGAATCTCCTCCGCGCGCGCCCGGGCCTCGCCCCGGATGTCCTCTACGACTGTATCGAGACTCATGGTACAGAAAGGAGGAGGGTTTAGACCACGAAGATGGTCACGAGCGCGAGGATGACGAGCGTCTCCGGCAGCACCGTCAGGATGAGCCCACGACCGAACATCTCGTCGTCCTCGGCGACGGCACCCACCGTCGCGGCGCCGATGCCGCGCTCCGCGTACCCGGCGCCGAACGCGGCGAGCCCGACCGCGAGGGCGGCCGCGGCGGTCGGCGGGATGGCTGGTGCGGATGCCTGCAGTACGACGAAGCTCGCTAACGTGGGGATGAATTCAAGCATTGGTTTTCCTCGGGTTTGTTCCGAACAGGTCGATATGCCTCCGGGCGTCCTATAAAACTTCCCAAACGCACCGGAGAACCGCCGTACT
>JBEPXB010000114.1:0-7221 GCA_041642135.1 Halobacteriales archaeon
GTGCCGGCGGGCGTCGCCCCCGCGCTGGTACGTGCGGAGCTTCTTCCACGCGCGCGTCCACGACGCCCGCGACCGGTGGTCCCACGTCGTCACGGACGGCGGCGCCGAGCACGGCCAGGAGTTCGAGTTCTCCTGGGTCCGTCCGGACGCTGCCCTCGACTTCGCGCTTGACCTCGACGAGTACGCCTTCATGCTCGATCCGACGACGGAGCGGGCGGCACCGGCCGCGAACGGGACACCGCACAGGGCGTGACCAGTCGAGTCGGAGGCGGACGGAGACGCCTCGGCCGACCGGCTCCGACCCGAGGTCGTGGTGGCCGTCGTCGGGCGGGACCGCCCCCTGGTTTTTTGCTCCGACATGTCCCGCAGACCGCACCTATCCGTGAGCCGTGATCAGGACTGGCAGTCCGGGCGGAAGCTCGGGGAGCACGCGTCCGGGAAGGACGTCGTGCAGTACACCTGCGGGAAGTGCACGAGGACGAAGACCGTGACGGAGTGAGCCGGGGAGCGGGTGGGTTACTCCTCGTCGGCGTCGTCGGAGCTCCCGACGTAGCCGCTGACGTTCCCGTAGTTCATCGCGAGCGCGAGGGTGACCGCGATGATGACGATGATGACCGTCGAGATGGCGTTCATCCGGTTCCCGAGGCCGTACTTGATCATCCCGTACATCTGTGTCGTGACGATCCGGGTCGTCCCGCGGACGAAGAACGCCCGGATGAAGTCCTCGAACGACCGGATCCACGCGAAGAGGAAGCCGGCGCCGATGGCCGGGGCGATGATCGGCAGCGTCACGTCCACGAAGGCGTCGACGGTGTCCGCGCCGAGGTCGCGGGCGCTCTCCTCCAGCGACTCGTCGAACCCGTACAGCCGCGCGGTCACCGGGAGCATCACGAACGGGAAGCCGTAGACGCTGTGGGTGAGCACCACGGTGAGAAAGCCGGTCCCGATACCGACGAGCGACCGGAAGAAGATGAGCATACTGAGCCCGAGGATGACCCCGGGGATGATGAGCGGGAGGATGCCGAACGTGCGGAACGTCTCCTTGAACGGGAACTCGTAGCGGACGAGTCCGAAGCTCGCGAGCACGCCGAGCACCGTCGCGATGGAGGCGGAGATGGTCGCGACCTGCAGGCTGTTGAACAGGGAGGCGATCAGCGCGTCGTCGGCGAACGTCTCCGCGTAGTGGGCCAGCGTGAACCCCTCGAACGGGACGATGGTCGCGGGGTTGGCCGCGAACGAGAGGAACGTCATCACGAACAGGGGGATCCAGAGGAACAGCAGCATCAGCCCGGAGAAGCCGTAGAGGCCGTACTTGAGGAACTGGTCCTTGCGGTGGTAGGCGATCAGGGACGAACTCGTGACATCGGCCGCGGGCTCGGCCGTCGACTCGAACCCGCCGTCGGGCTGTCGTTCGGCCATCTCAGGCACCCCCCAGGTCCCTGATACCGACGTAGCGGAACGCCAGCGCGAACGCGAGGACGACCGAGGCGATGATGAACATCGCGGCGGCGCTGCCGTAGCCGATGGCGTACATCGAGTTCACGCGGTTGGCGATCAGCTGTCCGATCATCAGCACCTTCCCCTGTGCGAGGAACTCCGGGGTGAGGAACGCCCCGAGCGCGGGGACGAACACGAAGACGGTTCCGCTGATGATCCCCGGGAGAACGAGCGGGACCAGCACGTCCTTGAACGACTCGAACCGTCCGGCGCCGAGGTCACGCGAGGCCTCGAGCAGCGAGAAGTCGACGCCGTCGAGGCTGGCGTACAGCGTCAACAGCATGTACGGGAAGTACGCGTGGGTGAGCCCGACGATGATGGGGAAGACCCCGTAGTAGAACACCGAGGACGGCTCCCCGATGATCCCCGTCCAGGTCAGGAACTTGTTGATGTTCCCGTTGGAGCCGAACATGAGGAACCAGGAGTAGGCCCGGACGATGTAGACGGTGAAGAAGGGGAGTAGCACGAAGTAGAGGAAGATCTTGAAGAACCGTCCGGAACGTCGGGCGAGCAGGTACGCCACCGGAGCCGTCACGGCGAGCGTCGTGACCGTCGTCGCGGCGGCGATGAAGTACGAGAGCACGACCGACCGGAAGAACGAGGACTGGTAGAACGCCTCGCCGCCGGTCGAGAAGAGCCCGGTATAGTTCTCGGTCGTGAACTTCCAGATGATCTGGTAGGTCTGCTGGTCGGTGACCGTGAAACTCACCGCGATCAGGAACAGCAGCGGGGTGAGCAGCAGGAGGACGAGCCAGACCAGCCCGGGCCCGACCGTTATCGCGAGGCGGGTACGCCTGGAGCTGAACAGCCCGAGGAGCCGCTCCCGGGCGGTGCTGTCGACCTCCGCGTCGGCGACTGTCTCTGAGCTCATATGGGGGTGTGGATGGTCCGGGTGGCGGGAGAACGGCGTAGCCCGGACTCAGGCCGCCTTGACCTCCTCCCAGGCGCTGATCCAGGCCTCCTCGTTCTCGACGGCCTTGAACGGGATCATCCCCTCGAGACGCTCGGGACCGAACCCGAACAGCTCCTGGAGCTCCGAGGAGAGGTTCTCGTTGGACTCGGGGTTACAGCTCGGCGTCGAGGCCGCCTTGGCGAACTCGGCGCCGACCTCCGGGCTGATGTACTCGTTGACGACCTTCCAGGCCATCTCCTTGTTGTCGGACTCCGACGAGACGACCGCGCCCTCGAACCACGCGAGTTCGCCCTCCTTCGGCTTGGCCATGCGGACCCAGTCGTCGCCCTCCCGGCGCATGTCCATGATCTCGTTGCGGCCCGACTGGCCGACGATGTGGTTGCCCTGCCGGAAGGACTTGATGTACGTCGAGTCGGGCGCGATGTAGCCCTGGACGAGGGGTTTCTGGTCGAGCAGCAGCTGCTTGACCTCCTGGATCTGGTCCTCGGAGAGGGTCACCCGCTGGCCCTCGAAGGCGTCCCGGTAGCCGAGATACAGCGCCGTCATCGCCATCGCCTTGAAGTGGTTGTCGTACATGATGACCTCCCCCTCCAGGTTCGTCCCGTCGTACTCCTCGGAGTACAGCACCTCGTAGCTCTTCTCGTGGTCCTCGGAGAGCTCTCTGGAGTCGTAGGAGTAGCCGTACCAGCCGAATCGGATCGGCACGCCGTAGAGCTCGCCGTCGACCGTGAACTGCTGGTCGGCGAAGTCCTTGAACTGGCCGAAGAGGTCGTCGTAGTTCGTGACGACGTCCCGGTTCACCGGGGCGACCGTGTCCGCGTTCGCGAACTTGATCACGTAGTTGTTGTTCGGGACGGTGATGTCGTACTGCTCGTTCTCGCCGGCGTTGAACGCCGAGAACATCTCCGCCGAACTGCTGTTCACCGTCGCCTGGATCTCCACGTCCAGTTCGCTCTCGATGAGGTCCTGCTGTTTCTGGTAGTCGTCCCAGGCGAAGATGTTGATCGTGGGCGTACCGCCGCCGCTGATACTGCTCACACACCCGGCGGTGAGCCCGACGACGCCCGCGGCCCCCGCCGACTTCAGGAACCGCCGGCGGTTCGTCCTTCCGTGTGATTCGCCGTCGCCGTGATTTGCGGTATCACGCAGCATACAAGAACCGTGAGGGTAATCCGTATTAAAACTTCTCCGACGAATGTCAGTACTGTTCAAGGAAAGGGAGGTACCTTCGGGAACGAGTCCGAGACGGCTCCAGGGACACGGATCCCACACCCATCGGAGTTCTCGAACGTCCGGCCGAGCGAGAGCGTCGGCTCGTCGGACCCGGCAGCCGGCCGTCTCGTTCGGTCGCGGTCGGGGGGATCGCCACCCCGTGATCGGCCGACCGGGCAGACCTCGGAGTGTCGCTCGGATCCCCATCGGCACCTCGGTCGGCCCGCTCCACTGCCTGTGAGGATGTGACACACGACCCCGAACCGGTTAGGGGTCCCGAGGCCCGCCCGCCGGCATGGAGCGTCGCGACTACCTCTCGCTCCTCGCGGCCGCCACCTTCGGGACCGCGGGTTGTCTGGACGCGCTCGGGGACCGACGGCGGGCGTCGACCTCGTCCGGGACCGACGTCGATCTGCCGGTCCCCGAGTCCGCGCTCCATCGTGCGACCGAACGCGACGCCATCCCCGCGCTCGTCGACCCCGCGTTCGCGCGGGACTGGAGCGGCCTCGAGGTCACCGTCGCCTCGGCGCCGTTCCGCGAGTCCGTCGAGCCGCGGCTCTCCCCGGGGAGCCCCGTCGTCGGCGTCGGGAGCGAGGCCCTGGCCTCGACTGGACGGGACGGGGGTCCGGCGGAGGGGGACGGCCGTGCGCGGGCCTATCCGCTGTCGGTTCTGGACCGGCACGAGGTGGTCAACGACCGCTTCGAGCCACGCACGAAGGCGCGTGGGACCCCGTCCGACGGTGGCCCGGGGGGGCCGCTACTGGTCACGTACTGCCCGCTCTGCGGGAGCGGCGTCGTCGCGGAGCGGCGGGTCGGCGACAGGGTGACCCCCTTCGGGGTGTCTGGCCTCCTCTGGCGGGGGAACCTGGTGCTGTACGACCGTGCCACGGGGAGCCTCTGGAGCCAGCTGCTCGGGCGGGCCATCCGGGGGCCGCGGACCGGCGAACGGCTCCGGCTGCTCCCCTCGCGGCTCACGACCTGGGGGGAGTGGCGCGAGGGCCACCCGGACACGCGGGTGCTGTTGCCGCCGCCGCACTCGAACACCGTCCGGGGGCCCGACGCGACGTTCGACTACACGGTCGACTCCTACCTGAGCTACGGCACCTCCTCGACGGTCGGGCGCGGGGGGACGGCGTTCGAGGACGACCGGTTGCACCCGAAGGCCCCCGTCGTCGGTGTGGCGAGCGAGGCCTCGGCCTCGACGGAGCGGGGTGAGAGCCCCGCGGAAGGGGGCGGGGAGGCGAGGGCGTACCCGCTGACGACCGTCGAGCGCCTCCGCGTGGTGAACGATACGGTCGGAGGCCGCCCGGTCGTGGTGGCGGTCACGCCGGACCGTTCGCTGGTCGCCTACGACCGCCGGGTCGACGACCGGGCACTTCGGTTCCTCCCGGTCGGGCGGGGGTACGCGCGGGCCGGCGGGTCCCGGTGGCGGCTCGCGACCGGGCGGGCGGTCGACGGCCCGCACGAGGGGCGGCGGCTGTCGCCCGCGACCGAGCGCTCGTCGATGTTCTGGTTCGCGTGGGTGAAGCTCTACCCCGACACGGAGGTCTATCGGCCGTGGGACGTCGTCTGAGAGCCTCTCGCGTTGGTTTCGCCGATCGGTTGGCCCGATCGACCCCGGCCGGGCGGCCCGATCGACGTCCCTGGGAATTAAGCCCATAGCCACTCGTTGTCACGATATGAGCGCCGACAGTCGGGCGATGGTCGATCTCCGGGGCGTTCGAAAGGAGTACGGTGACATCACCGCGGTCGACGGGATCGACCTCACGATCCGGCGCGGCGAGTTCTTCTCGCTGCTCGGCCCGTCGGGATGTGGCAAGACCACGACGCTGCGGATAATAAGCGGGTTCGAGCGACCCACCGCGGGAGAGGTCGTCCTGGACGGGCAGGAGGCGAACGACGTTCCCCCGAACCGCCGGGACACGAACCTCGTCTTCCAGCACCTCTCGCTGTTCCCGCACATGACCGTCGGGGAGAACGTCGGCTACGGACTGAAGAAGGCGGGGATCGACAAGGTCGAGCGCGAGGAGTGGGTCTCGGAGTACCTCGAACTGGTAGACCTCGGCGGGTTCGAGGACCGCGATCCCACGGAGCTCTCGGGCGGCCAGCAGCAGCGGGTCGCGCTCGCCCGCGCGCTCGTCAACGAGCCGAGCGTCCTCCTGCTCGACGAGCCCCTGGGGAGCCTCGACCGGAAGCTCCGCCAGCAGATGATGGTCGAGCTCCGGAAGATCCACGAGAAGGTCGAGGGGTCGTTCTTCTACGTCACCCACAACCAGGAGGTGGCGATGACCCTCTCGGACCGGCTGGCGGTGATGAACGAGGGGCAGATAGAGCAGGTCGGCACCCCCGAGGAGGTGTACCGCGAACCGGCCTCGGAGTTCGTCGCCGACTTCATCGGCGACACGAACCTCTTCGACGGTACCGTCGCGAAGCGCAACGGGTCGACGACCGTCGAGTTCGGGGGCAGCGAGGGGTTCTCGTTCGCCACCGAGCGGGCCGTCGAGGGCGGCGACGTCACCGTCTCCATCCGCCCCGAGGAGTTCTACCTCGAGGACGAGGGGCCGGGGGTCCGTGCCCGGGTCACCGAGCGGTACTTCCAGGGCGAGCGGACCGACTACGTCGTCGACCCCACCGAGGCCGACCTCCCCGCCATCGAGGTGACGGAGATGGGCAAGGAGTCCCGGTTCTCCGAGGGCGGCGACGTGCGCGTGAACTTCGACGAGTCCTCGCCGGTCCTCTTCCAGTGACGCGGGTCGCCACTGGCGGCCGCGACTGTCGACGCCGAACCCGGGGGGTGGGCCGGCGGGGGTGATGGAATCGATGTCCCGGACCCGCGACGTCCTGGTCCGTCTCGACGGGTTCTTCGGCCGGTTCTCTCACCCCTGGCTGACGGCGCTGGCCGCCGCCGGCGCCGTCTGGTTCCTCGTCGGCTTCCCCGTCGCCTACCTCGGGGCCCCCGTCCACCCGGTTTTCAACCTGCTCGGCGCGCTCCTCCACTTCCTCGGGCTCGCGACGCTGCTCGCGAGCGGCGTCGTCTACTCGGTCCTCTGGTGGCGGGACTACCTGAACGAACGGTTCTTCGCGGGATAGAGAGCGGCCCGGTGTCCGGGTGCCGGCGGCGCGTCGCGCGTAGTTCTGTCGCCACGCGAGGTTGCCGGGCGTCAAGCATATGACAAATGATGACGCTCTTTGACGTACGATGCCAGTCGAGTTCGAGGAATACCGGGAATCGCACGACAGTGACGACTTCGACTGGACGCTCCGCGAGGGGTCGAACGCCCACGCGATACTCGCATTCCTCGCCGAGCACCCCGAACAGGGGTTCACGCCGAAGGAGATCCACGAGGCGACCGGCGTGTCCCGCGGCTCGGTCGGCAAGACCCTCCAGCGTCTCGAGGAACGCCAGCTGGTCCGGCACGCCGAACCCTACTGGGCCGTCGGGAAGGACGACCGCATCGGCGCGTACCTCGGGATGCTGTCGTCGCTCGAAACGGTCGCCGAACGCGAAGGGGCCGAGGACTACGACGCTTGGCGTGACGCTGCCGACGCGGAGCGGTAGCGTCGCATGGCCCCGTACGAGCGCGGTGACGTGGTGTGGC
>JBEPXB010000115.1:0-803 GCA_041642135.1 Halobacteriales archaeon
ATCTGCCTGCGTGGGCAAGGTGACCCGGCGGACTCCCACCCCCGCCGCGGGTTCGCGGCGGCGACCGCCTCAGCCGGACCGGAACGTCAGGTCGTCCCGGACGGCCCGGGTGCGCTCCAGCAGGCCGGCCACGTCCTCCTCGTCCCTGGCTACGACAGTCACGTGGCCCATCTTCCGGAGCGGACGGACCTCCCGCTTGCCGTACCAGTGCAGCGACAGGCGGGGCTCGGCGAGTGCCCGGCGCACGTTCCGGAGTTCGGCGGGTTCCGGCTCGTCGACGTCGCCGAGGACGTTCGCGGAGACGGTCGGGGCGCGCCGGTCGGCCGACCCGAGCGGCCACCCCAGAACGGCACGGACGTGCTCCTCGAACTGCGAGGTGTGACACCCCTCGATCGTCCAGTGCCCGGAGTTGTGTGGCCGCGGGGCCACCTCGTTGACGAGGATCTCGTCATCACGTTCGAACAGTTCGATCCCGTACACCCCGCGGCCGTCCATCTCGCCGAGCACGTCCCGGGCGACCTCCCTCGCACGCGTTCGAGTCGCCTCGTCGGTCCGTGCGGGCGAGACGGACTCGCGGAGGATCTCCTCGCGGTGGACCGTCTCGGTGACGGGGAACGTCCGGCGGTCCTCGGCGCCGCGGACGCCGATCACGGCGAGTTCGCGCTCGAACTCGACGAACGCCTCGGCGAGCGCCGGCCCGCCGAGTTCATCGAGCGCCGTCTCGGCCTCGTCGGGGCCGGAGACCGGGAAGTTCCCCCGGCCGTCGTAGCCGCCCGACCGGGCCTTGAGCATCACCGGCCACC
>JBEPXB010000115.1:813-7216 GCA_041642135.1 Halobacteriales archaeon
CCCGAGTTCCTCCCCGGCGGCCCGGAGGTCCTCGGCGTCGTCGACCCGGCGGAACTCGGGCAGCGGTATCCCCGCGTCGGCGAACGCCCGGTTCTGGACGAGTTTGTCCTGGATCGTCCGCAGGGTTGCCGGATCCGGGTGAACGGGTGTGCCCGTCTCGTCGGCGACTCGCTCGAGGGCGTCCGGGTCCGCGAGTTCGATCTCGTAGGTCAGCACGTCCGCGCGCTCGGCGAGTTCGCGTATCGTCGCCTCGTCGTCGAAGTCGCCGACGACCTGATCCCGGACGACCGGCCGGGCCGGACAGTCCGGCGTCGGGTCGGAGACGACCACCTCCACACCCAGTGGACCGGCGGCCTCGCCGAGCATCCGTCCGAGCTGTCCCCCGCCGACGACGCCCAGTGTCGGGCCGGGCGAGGTCAACGTCGGGTCCGCAGATTCGTCCATACGCCGCGCTCGGACGGCCGGTAGGTGTCGGTTACGGTCCGTCGTCACCGGGTGCCGGCCGAACCGTCTACCGCCTGACGTAGACGACGGACTCGACCGTATCGCCCTCGTCGGTGCGGAGCCGGAACACGGTCTTCTCGTACCCGTCGCCGAGCCGCCCGTCGAGGAGCGGTTCGGCCGACGACCGGGCGATCACGACCGGCGGGATCGATGCCCGCCCGTCGAGCGCCGACTCGTTGATCGCACAGACCGTCTCGACGTCGTCCCCGTAGGCGTACCACGGCAGGGAGAGCGAGGGGAAGAACTTGGTACACTGCGGGTGGAGCGGGATCCGGATGTCGTCGTTCCCGAGGCCGACGAAGTCGTCCTCGCCGTCGACGAAGTACTCCCCGTAGACGAGCAGGTCCGGTTCCGATCCGTCCCGAGCGGCCGCCTGCATCGCCTCGGTGGCGACGCGCGTCTCGTCGCTGGGCTGGGCGTACTGGACCATGCCGTCCGCGGAGTCGTCGTTCAGGTAGACGCCGTTGGCGGTCGCGACGGCCATCTGTCCGGCGACGAGGAGGAAGATGAGCGCGACGAGGCCGACGCTCGGGCCGTCGTCGGTCGCCAGCGACTCCACGCCGATCCGGTAGAGCGTCGCCATCCCCACGGCCGCGGGGATCGCGAGCGGCACCAGCACGTTCACCGTGATCCACGCGCCGTAGATGTCGGTGCCGAGGGGGTAGCCAAGCGCCGACGCGAACGCCCAGTAGGCCGCGAACATGACGAGGGCGCGGGGTCGGCTCGCCGCGTACCGTTCGACCCCGAACCCGAGCAGGCCGAACCCGACGAGCGGCGCGGCGTAGAGCGCGTACGTCTCGAGGGTCCCGCCGAGGAACCGGGTGTACTTCGAGGTGAGCGCGGCGACGCGGATGCTCTCGCCACCCTCGTTTCCCGGCTGGCTGAACCAGTAGCCGATCTTCCCGATGTCGGCGACGGTGGCGCCGAGCACGTCCGGTATCGCGCCGGGGGTGGTGAGCATCCGCCAGAACCCGACGTGGACCCCCCCGACCTCGACCGGCGAACCCGTCCCCCGGGGGGCGTAGAAGAACAGCATCACGAGACAGAACAGGAGCGCCCCGGCGGCGGTGTGACCGAGGTATCGCGCGAGTCGGTCGCCGTCGACGCGGTCGCGGGCCCGGCCGGCCAGCGCCGAGAGCCGGTCCATGCCGCCGTCGTACTCGGCGGGGCCGAACAGCGCCCGGTCGGCGACGAGCGCGCCCGCGCCGAGCCAGCAGAGCACGTACAGGATAGCGTTCTCCTTCGCGGTGAACCCGAGCGCGGCGAGGAACACCCCCGCGTAGACGAGCCGGACGTCGCGGGTGTCGAACGCGCGGACGAACAGCGCGAACGCCCCGAACATGAACGCCGCGACGAGCACCGTCGACCGCGAGAACCGCGAGTAGTAGAGCAGGACGGGATTGAGCGCGAGGAAGAACGCGAGCGCGAGCACTTCCGTCCGGCGGAGGCGGTCGCGGAGCAGGAGCGCGGCCGCGGGCAGCGCGGCCCCGACGAGCGCGACGACCAACCGCATCGCGAAGTCCGTCGGCCCGAGCGCCGCGAACACCCCGGAGTTGAGGTGCTGGAGGAACGGCCCGTGGATGATCGGGCGGTACTCGAAGTTGCCGGTCCGGACGAAGTACTCTGTAAAGTAGGCGACCCGACCCTCGTCGAAGTGGGCGACCCGGGCCCCGAGCGCGACGAGTCGGAGCACCAGCCCCGCGAGGACGATCAGCACCACCCCCCGGGTGAGGTCGTCCCGGTCGCGGAACCACGGGACCCGGTCGAGGGCGTCGACGTGGACGAGGTAGTCGTCTCCGCGTCCGGCAGCCATTTGTCGTGGCTCTGCGGGCGAGGGGTTAGAACCCTTCTGGTTGGCGTCGCCGCCGCGGCCGCCGGGGCCATCCGCCCGAAGCGGCAGTTCTTTACCCGCCTCACACGACCCGCCGGACATGGTAGCGCTCGGACTCGTGATCGCCCAGTACGACAAGGGGCGGTCCGTCCCGGAGCGGATGGCCGAATCGGCCCGCGAGGCCGCGGCCGGCCTCGGCGCCGAGATCGTCGCGGAGGTCGAGGTCCCCGGGTCGTACGACACGCCGCTCGCCGCCGACCGGCTCGCCCGCCGGGACGACGTGGAGGCCGTGGCCGTTCTCGGAGCGATCGTCACCGGGGACACCGACCACGACCAGGTCATCGGTCACGCCGCGGCGCGGAAACTCGCGGACGTCGCCGTCGACCGGGACACCCCCGTCGCGCTCGGGATCACCGGCCCCGGACAGAGCGCGGCCGAGGCCGACGAGCGCGCCGACAAGGGCGCCGAGGCCGTCGAGAGCGCTATCGACCTCGCCGAGGAACTCGGAGGAGTCTGACCATGAACCTCGAATTCGCAACCCGCACGAGCCGCGTCGAACCGTCAGCGACCGTCGCCATCTCCAACCTCGCCTCCGAACTCGAGGCCGACGGGATCGACGTCGTCGACCTCTCGGTCGGCGAGCCCGACTTCCCTACCCCCGAGAACGTCGTCGAGGCGGGGAAGGCCGCCATCGACGACGGCCACACCGGCTACACCCCTTCGGCCGGTATCCCCGAACTCAAGGAAGCCATCGTCGAGAAGCTCGCGGCCGACGGCCTCGAACACACGACCGACGAGGTCATCGTCACCCCGGGCGGCAAGCAGGCCCTCTACGAGGTGTTCCAGACGGTGGTCGACGAGGGCGACGAGGTCGTCCTGCTGGACCCGGCGTGGGTGAGCTACGAGGCGATGGCGAAACTCGCCGGCGGCTCGCTGACCCGCGTCGACACCGCGCGGTACGACTTCGCGCTCGAAGCCGCGCTCGACGACCTCGCCGAGGCGGTGAGCGACGAGACGCAACTCCTCGTCGTCAACTCCCCGAGTAACCCCACCGGTGCGGTCTACTCGGAGGCCGCTCTCGAGGGGGTTCGCGACCTCGCGGTCGAACACGATATCCTCGTGATCTCCGACGAGATATACAAGGAGATCACCTACGGCGTCGAGCCGCGTTCGCTGGGGTCGCTCGACGGGATGGGCGACCGGACGGTCACGCTCAACGGCTTCTCGAAGGCCTACTCGATGACCGGCTGGCGGCTCGGCTACTTCGCCGGCCCGGCCGACCTCGCCAGCGAGGCCGGGAAGATCCACTCCCACTCGGTAACGTGCGCGACGAACTTCGTCCAGCACGCGGGCGTCGAGGCGCTGCGGAACACCGGGGACGCGGTCGCCGAGATGCGCGACGCGTTCGCAGAGCGCCGGGAGATGCTGCTCGACCTGTTCGACGACCACGGACTCGACGTCCCTGCACCGGACGGCGCGTTCTACATGATGCTCCCGGTGAACGAGGACGACCAGGCGTGGTGCGAGGCGGTCATCGAGGAGGCCCACGTCGCCACCGTGCCCGGGAGCGCGTTCGGCACGCCCGGGTACGCCCGGATCTCCTACGCGGCTGCCGAGGACCGCCTCCGCGAGGCCGTCTCGCGGCTCGCCGAGGGCGAGTTCATCTGATACGGACGGTCGTAGTCCTTTACCGGCGACCCTCCAGCGAGGTCGGGGATCGCCGGGAAATCGTTACGACCGTCCGTACGATCCGGCGACCGCCACAGAACTCTATCCGTCGGGCCACACGGGGGCTACCGCCGGGAGCCAGACCCGCCACCACGCCCGGAACCCGACCCCCCACGCCTTCCGGAACGCGGCCGCGGGGGACCGGGACCGTGCGCGGTCGGTCGGACGGGCGGCTATCTCGGTCCGGCAGTCCGGGCAGGCGTAGCGAACGGCGCGGGCGGTCCGGACGACGGTCCAGTCGCCGTCGAAGCGGCTCCGGTGGTCACATTCGGGACAGAAAAGCGTCGCCTTGGGCGGGACGCGGCGTCCCGGCTGTTCCTCGGACGTCATCCGGTGGGGTACTCGAAGGTCACGCAGGGATAGTGGATCGGTGATCGATAACAGCATCGGTGCCGCACAGCCCCCGGGTGCGAGGGGTGCGGCGAACGCGGCTGCGCCCCGGCGGGGCACAGCGTCGTGGGCGGCATCGGAGATGCCAGGTATGCCAGCGTAGGCTCGGGTCGTGGTGCCAGGGCGCTGGTGGTCACCCTGGCGGGTAGCGGTTCGGTCAGTCGTCCCTCGGATCACCCCCGCTGGTCGAAGGGCGCGGCGCCCCCGTAGCCACCGCCACGCCCAGGAGGACATCGGCGGCGGGACCGGCGGGCCCGACGCGCGGGTTCTTCCTCGCAACCATTACACCCAGACCGTTTCGATTTTCGGGCATAAGGCTTCCGGGCAAGGCATCTGATAGTGTATAAGGTATTCGTATGGATCGAAATCAGCCATATAAGTAGACGTTCGCCGATTCGTGAGATCGCGAACGTCCGGTGGGCTGGCGCGGGAGTCGGAGTGAACGCGCCCGGATGTCGCTCCGGCCGACGGAGGGGACGGTAGACGGCCCCTACCCGTCGTCCGTCGCGTCGAGCGCCGTATCGACGAGCGTCCGCTGTGCGGCCCGGAGGTGGTAGTGGAGCGTGGCCGAGGCGACGCCGAGCCGGTCGGCCACCTCCTCGGCGGTGTGTTCGCGCGGCCAGTCGAAGTAGCCCATCGCCGCGGCGGTCCGGAGCGCCTCCCGCTGTTTCTCGGTGAGCGAGGCCGGAAGCGATCCACCCTCGGTGGCCTCACCGGCGCGCCGCTTCGCCACCAGTTCGGCGCCCGTCGCGTCGGTGAACGCCTCGACGATCGACCGGATGTCGGCGCCGGTGGGTGCCTCGGTGACGACCCGCGCGCGCCCGTCGTCGGCGACTACCTCGCGCGGCCGGGCGCCCGCGGCCACGACGTAGCCCGGGATCGACTCGGGAGCACGAACGTCGACCGTACAGCCGTCCGTCCCCGCCTCGACGACCCGGGCCTCGACGACGCCGGTCCCCTCGACGGCCTCGAGGACCGCGTCGGCGTCGACCTCGCTCCCCTCGACGGCGACCCTGAGCCAGAGGTCGTGGAGCGACCCCTCGGGACGGAACGGCTCCGTGCGCTCGCGGTCGCCGCTCGGGCTCGTGGCGGGCGTGGTCCACCGGAGGACGCACTCCGCGTCGACGGCGGCCGAGACGGCGGCGAGGACCGACGACTCCGGACCGACGCGGAACTCCAGTTCGGTGCGCTCGTGCGCGTGGACGAGCCGTCGCGTCCCGATGGCGCTGATCGCGAACCCGACCGCCCGCCCGAGCCGGCAGAGCGCCTCCTGCTCCGCCTCGAAGAAGGCGCCTTCGCGGGTCGAGTAGGCCGTCAGCGCCCCGTACGTCGTCCCCCGGTACTCGAGCGGGATCGCCATCGTCGCCCGGAGTTCCCGCCCGCCGGTCGCCTCGCACACCACCTCGCCCGCCTCGGCATCCCAGCCGTCGCGGTTGACCACCGGCTCGCCCCGGCGGAACGCGAGGTTGGCCGACCGCTCGTGGTCCGTCCGCCGGGCGAGCCGCTCCGCCACCTCGTGGAAGGTCTCGTCGGCCCCGGCAGTCGTCCGTGGGACGAGCGAGTCGCCGCCCTCGGGACGGCCGATCCACACCACGTCGTAGAGGTCGCTGTCCGCGAGCCGCTCGCAGACGCGCCGCTCGACCTCGTCCCGGGAGCCCGCCTCGAGGACCGGGTCGAGCGCGGCCGCGGCCGCGTCGCCGATGCGGTTCAGCCGGTCGAGCCGGTCGCGGGTCACGTGGCTCGCGGGTCGTTTCACTCCCCGCTCGCTCACGTCCCGGACGACGCCGATGGCCCCCACCTCGCCGTCCGGGAGCGGGAACGCGCCGTAGCTGACCTCCGCCGGGAACCGCTCGCCGTCGGCCCGCAGTATCGTGAGCTCGACCGGGCCCGACGTCGTCTCCTCGCGCTGGAGCGCGTCCCCCGCCTCGCGGGCGCGATCGACGCTCCCGT
>JBEPXB010000116.1:0-7213 GCA_041642135.1 Halobacteriales archaeon
CGTCTCGCGACTCCACTGCGGCCGGAAGACCGGCGCGAGCCTCGAACACCGAGGAGACAGCTATTAGTCCGGCACGGTCCAACCGTGACTGAATGCAACAGGGTGGTGTCGCCGAGGCCGAGGACGGCTCCGGCAACACGGTCGGGGCCGGGACGGTGGACCGGGAGACCGTGTTCGACATCCTCTCGAACCGGCGTCGCCGCTACGTCCTGCACTTCCTGAAGGGGAGGGAGACGCCGGTCGAACTCCGGGAACTCTCCGAGCGGATCGCCGCCTGGGAGAACGGCTGTCTGCCCGAGCGGGTGACCTCGAAGGAGCGAAAGCGGGTGTACGCCGCGCTCCACCAGAGCCACCTGCCGAAGATGGACCGCGCGGGGGTCGTCAGCTACGACCCGGACCGCGGGACGATCGAACTGACCGACGACACCGCCGCGTTCGACGTCTACCTGGAGGTGGTGCCCCGGTCGGAGCTCGACTGGGGGGAGTTCTACCTCGGGCTCGGCGCGCTCGGCGTGCTCGTCGCCACCCTCGTCGCGTTCGACGTGACGCCGTTCGGGCTCCTGTCGCCGGTCGCCTACCTGTTCCTGTTCGCGCTGACGGCGCTCGTCGTCGGCGCCGTCCGCACCTACCGCCGCCGACGCGCGCGCATCGACGGCGGGGTCCCCCCGGACGTCGAGTGACGCGTCGCCACTCCCGGACCCACGCGGGGTCGCGAACGGGTTTCGACGCGAGACGTGGTCTCAGCGTCAGACGCGGCCGTAAATCACTATAGGGGTCGGAGCCCAACGGGAGGGTAGTGACGGTGCTCATCGCCGGCCCCGCCGAGGCCGTCTCGGCCGTGGTCCCCGACGACCGTCGGACATACCGCGTCGAGAGCCTCACCGGCGCCCGCGACGCCCTTCCACGGGTGAACCTCGTCGTGGTGACCGGCCGGTTCGAGGCCGGCCCGGACACACTCCTCGGCGTGGTCCGCTCGGGGGTCCACTGTCCCTCGGACACGCCCGTCGTCCGGCTGGTCGAGGGCCCGGTCGACGGCGCCTCCGAACTCGACGACCCGCCCCGGCGACAGTCGGACTTCGACGCCGTAGTGTCGGCGACGGACCCGGACGCGGTCCGGTCGGCGCTGGCGCTCGGCGACCGGGCCGAGCGCTACCGCGAGGCCGTTTCGGACCTGTACGAGGCCTGCCGGGCCCGCGCCGCGGGCGAGGATGCGGGGGTCGACGACGCGTTCGACCGGGCGACCGAGGCCTTCGAGGACGTCCGGGACGCCGCCGGCCGGACGCCGTACGAACAGCTCCTCGGCCGGTCGGACGGGGAGGTCGAGGCCGGCGAGGGGGTCGCCGACCCGAACGCCGAGGAAGAGCTGACCGGCGACGAGGCCGGGTAGGGGACGGCGGCAAGGTTCGAACGACGGCGAGTCCCGGGCGTCCGGCGACCGCCGATGGGCTTTTCTCCCCTCCCGAGAACCCCCCGTCGGTCACGCCGTGGCGTGCCGCCCCGGTACCGAACGTGACCAGGATCGGACACGGGACATGACCAGGATCGGACTCGTGACGGACGTCCACACGCGCGAGGGGGAGCGCGGCCCCATCGAGCGCGAGCTCCGGGCGGTCGTCGAACGACTCGAGGCGTTCGATCCGCATCGGACGTTCGTGCTCGGCGACCTGATCGAGGACGGGGCGACGGCCGCCGTCGACCGGGAGGGCGTCGAGGGCGTGGTCCGGACGTTCGAGCGGGCGTCGTTCCCGACGACGTACCTGCTCGGCAACCACGACGTCGAGAACCTCTCGCATCGGGCGCTCTCGGAACTGTTCGGCCGACAGGCGCGGTTCGGCCACCTCTCGGTCGACGGGCGGGACGTCGTCTACCTCGACTCCTCGGCGCCGCGGCTGACCGGCGCACGCGGGGAACTCGGCACGGAACAGCTCGAGTTCCTCCGGGAGACGCTCCCGACGCTCGAGGACGCGATACTCCTCGCCCACCACCCGATCGGCCACTACGACATCCGCGAGAACGTCTGGTTCGGCGAGTTTCCCGAGCGGGCGTTCCTGGGCGACCGGAAGGAGCTGCTCGAATTGGTCGCCGAGTCGGGGGCCGTGCGGGCGACGTTCGGCGGCCACATCCACGAGACGCGCTCGACGACCTTCCGCGGTATCGACCACGCCGTCATCAACGCCTTCGCGAAGGAACACCCCGACGTGCCCGTCACGGGGACCCACGCCGAGGTGGTCGTCGACGACCCCGACGAGGGTATCGCAGTCGAGGTGTACGAGCGCGGCCGGCCGGTCGACTCGTTCGAGCTCGGGTGAGCGACTCGTACACATCGATCCCTCCCCTCCCGTGGTGCTATACCGGCTCGCAGTGAAGCCGGCGCCATGGGCACCACCGTCGAGCGCACCCGCGACCCCGACCACCCTCACGTCGCCCACCTCCGACTCGATCTCGGCGATCTGAACCTCTTCACCGCCGAGGCGGCCGAGTCGTTCCGGCGGGCCGTCGAGTCGACCCCCGAGGACGTCTCGGTGTTGACCATCGCAGCGGAGGGACACGACGGCGCCGGGACGGAGCACGACGGCGCCGGAACGGCGGGCGAGGGCGTCCGTGGGCTGACCGCCGGCCTCGATCTCGAGTGGGCTCGAGACCTCGGACCACACGAGGGACAGGCCCTGCTGGAGAGCTTCTACGACGCCATTCAGGCCGTTCGAGAGGTCGACGCCGTGGCGGTGTGTGGCTGTGGCGACTACACCCTCGGCGTCGGGTTCGAGCTCGCGCTGGCGTGTGAGTTCCGCGTGGCGACCGAGGACGCCGCGCTCGGCCTGCCGGAGGTGAACGTCGGGCTTCCTACCGTGATCCACGGCGGCCTGCTCCTCCGGCTGGTCGGCGAGGGGGTCGCCAACGAGCTGGTCTACACCGGCGAGACCGTCCCGGGGAGCCGTGCGGCGGAACTCGGCCTCGTGACACGCGCCGTCGACGCCGACGAGTACGCGGACGCGTTCGAGGACCTGGTCGGGACGCTGGCCGCGAAGAGTCCGCTGGTCCTGCAGCTCCAGAAGCGTGTCATGCGGCGGCTGCGCTCGAACGGGCTCGAATCGGGGATGCGCGCGAGCGTCGGCGACATCGGTCGGGCGTTCGGGAGCCACGACCAGCGCGAGGCCATGGCGGCGTTCCTCGAGGACCGCGAACCGTCGTTCGAGGGTCGCTGACGGGGCGAGGGCCCCGCGGTCGACGCGATGGGCCGGCGTCCGGCGGTCGAGAGCGCCCGATGCCGACCGGTACGGGTCGTGCTCGGCGTCGGTCCGCACACGGGTCCGGCCCCGGCGTCGTCCCCGGGTCTCGCCGACGGACCCGACGGCTGGTTTTATGTTCCGCTCGGACCAAGGGAGCGGGGATGGGGTGGTGGTGACGGATGGTCGAACCGCTGGTATCGGTGGTCGTCCCGACGTACTACCGGAACGACCGGCTCCGGGAGGCCGTCGAGAGCGTGCTCGATCAGGCGCACGACCGGGTCGAGCTCGTCGTGGTCGACGACTCGGGCGATCGCCACGCCGAACCGGTCGCCGGGGGGTTCGCCGACGACCTGACGTACGTGGCACACTCGCGGAACCGTGGCGCACACGCCGCGAGGGACACCGGTCTCGAGCACGTATCCGGCCGGTACGTCCAGTTCCTCGACGACGACGACCGGCTCCGCCCGCGGAAGATCGCCGCCCAGGTCGACCTGCTAGAGCGGTCGCCGGACGTCGGCGTCGCCTACTGCGGCCTGGAGATGGAGGACGGCACGGTCCACCCACCGGATCCCTCGGTCCGTGGGGACGTGCTCCGGGACGCGCTCGGGTTCTACGACCACCCGCTGACGACGTCCACGATGCTGATCGACCGGGCGGTGCTCGAGGAGGCGCTCCCGCTGGCCCGGGACTCGCCGGGCGCCGACGACATCAACCTGTGTATCCGTCTGGCACAGGTGACGGCGTTCGAGTTCGTCGACGACCTGCTGGTGGTTGGGGGGCTCCCCCCGCGAAGCCGGGGGCGCTCATGGGGCGGCGTCAGGGGTCGCCGGGAGATCCTCCGCCGGTACCGCGACCTGTACGAGGAGTTCGACCCGGCCGTCCGCCGGCGGGCGCTGGCGGAGGTGTACAGACAGGAGGGCCGACGCCGACTCGAGGACCGCGCCTGGTCGGCGCGCGCGATACTCGCGTTCCTCAGGAGCCTCCGCTACGAGCCGGACCGGTCGCCGGCACACGTCGGCGAGTTCCTGGCGTCGTTGTTCGGCCGTCCCGGTCGGACGCTCGCGGCCGAACTGCTGGCGGTCACACGTCGCTGACACCGGGTCGAGCCCCCGCGGTCGGGGAGTCGCTGTCTCGACCCATCAGATTCATGCCGCCGAGGGACCTCCTTCGGGTATGTCGATGGCTATCGCCCACTTCGCGGTGGGCGCGATGGCAACTGCCCTCCTCCTCACCCTGGTCGCCCCGCGGCTCCTCCACTCCCCGACGGTGCTGGTCGGCGGCGGCATCTGGGGTATGGTCCCCGACGTCCACTGGGTGCTGCCCACCGGGTCGGCGCTCGTCCGCTCGTTCCACCAGTCGACCTGGTCGAACGTCTTCTGGCTCCACCACTACCTCGACCGGATCGACCCGGGGAACTCGCGGGAGCTCGCCGCCGCGGCCGTCGTCGCACTGGTGTTCGTGGTGGCGGCCTGCGAACTGGTGACGCGGATACGGGAGACGTCGCTGACCCTCTCGCCGGTCGAGAGCGGCCACGAGTAGCGGCGGTCGCCGAACGGTGAACGCCGGCCCGGTCGCCGCGCGATGGCGTCCGGGTCAGTACGTCCGGTAGCTCGCGGAGCCGACGTCGATCCGGACGAGAGTGTTCCCCTCCCAGGCGTCCGGTTCGACGCCGTACTTCCGGTTGATGCGCCGGTTCGCCACCCGGTTCGCGTCCTCGTCCTCGACCACCTCGGCGGTGCCCAGGAGCGTGACCGTCCACTCCGGGATCCCCGCCTCCGCCTTCTGGACCGCGAGCGAGACGCGGGGGTTTGCCCCGAGGTTCTCGAGCTTCCGTCCCGTGGTCATCACCTCGACCGTCCCGTCCTCGTACCGGTACCACACGGGCGCGACGTGGGGCCGGCCCTCGTGGCTCGTTGCGATGTATGCCGCAAGCGGCTCGCTCGTCAGCAGTTCCTCGACCTCCCGCGGGACGCGCTCTGACACACCGACACGTCTGACCGTGGGCCGATAACTCCTCGGCCGGGGGGCGGGAGACGGGCCGAGTAGACCGGGGAGACGAAGGCGGGAGCTAATACGGCTCGACCGAGTAGGATCGGACACACCGAATGCCGGGGGAGACCACCGACGGCCACGGCGGGACCGACGCGGGCTCTGGCAGCCGCGGCAAAACCGGGGACAGTACGACAGCGACGGGATCCGATGAGGGGGGAGCTGTCCCGGAGCACCTCGACGACCCACGGGTGGCCGAGGGGATGTTCGATGGGGACGGCGCGGGGTCGGCGCTGGCCCACCTCTACCGCGGCGAGATCCACCGGATGAAGTCCTGGCGCGAGCGCCTCGATCGGACGACCAACTGGGCCGTCATCGTGATGGCGGCCGTCCTCACGTGGGCGTTCTCGAGCGAGACGAACCCGCACTACGTCGTCCTCGTGGGGATGGCGGCGGTGTCGCTGTTTCTCGTCGTCGAGGGGCGACGGTACCGCGGGTACGACATGTGGCGGACCCGGGTCAGGCTCCTCCAGGAGAACGTGTTCGCGTACGCGCTCGACCGGAGCCAGGGGCTCGCCGACCCGGCGTGGCGGGAGAAGCTGAGCCGGGACTACCGCCGTCCGACGATGAAACTGAGCTTCGAGGAGGCCGTCGCCCACCGACTGCGTCGAGTGTACCTCCCGCTGTTCTTCCTGCTCCTGTCCGCGTGGCTCGTCCGGATCACGGCCTTCTCGCCCCGACCCTGGCCGGAGAGTGCCGCGATCGGACGGATCCCCGGGGTGGCGGTCTCGGTGACCGTCGCCGGGGCGATGCTGCTGCTGGCCTTCGTCGCCGTCCGACCCCGCAGGTGGAAGGGTGAACTCCTCGAGGTGGACGCGGACGCCTGGAACCGACACCGGGAGCGTTGATGGCGCCACGGGCTCCCGTCCTCCGGCGGGATCGATCCGCCATCACTCGACGGGCTCGTACCCCGGCTCGCGACGGCCGTCCCGGACGGCTTCGAGGTAGTAGCGGACCCCTGGCTGGTGGGCGGCGCCGGCGACCAGGTGAACCGTCGGGGCCGTCCCGGCGTGCGCGAGGGCGTAGTCGGCCATCCGCTCGTTGCGCGCGTGGGTCATCACCTCGAGTTCGGGGTCGTGACGCCGGAGCCACTCCCGCTCGACCGGCTGGGGGAGGAAGCTCCGTTCGTAGTAGCGCTGGAGGTCGCCCAGCAGACGGGGATCCCGGGCTGCCCGTCGCGAGAGGACGAACGACGGGAAGTCCTCGGCGGTCGCCGCGTCCTCGTGGCTCGTGAGGAAGGCACCCGCCACGTCGCCCAGCGCCGCCCCGAATCGCTCGCCGTAGACGTCTCCACCGGCGTGGACGAGCGAGAACGCCACCTCGCGGAACGTCGCCGCCAGCGAGTCGACCTGTTCGGCGAGACCGTCGAACTCCTCGATGGAGAGGTCCTCGACGTGCGAGTCGATGCCGAGCCGCCGGCACTCGGCCATCGCCCACCGGTAGTCGTCCATCGCACAGACCGCGGGGAAGTCCCCGAAGTACATCGACCGTATCCCCTGCTCGCAGTAGACGGTCTCCCCCGCGTCGAGCCACTCGGCGGCGTGCTCGCGGAGGACGGACCGCTCGGCGGCCGTCCCGGCGTGGGTGATACCGTGGACCCGGAAGGTTCGGTCGTCGACGACCACCCGTGCCCCGGGTAGCCCCTCGCCCCCGGTGGCGGCCGGTCCGCCGGTGGCCGCCAGTTCCCGTCCCCTGAGGTCGCGCCACTCCGCCTTCGCCTCGAAGTACGCCCCGTGCTCGTCGCTCGCGCCGGTCCGGTCCACGAGGCCGGCGAGGCTGCGTGCCGAGCGGAGCGCCGCGAGCCGCTCGCGCGCCGCGGGCATCAGCCTGCCGGGACCGTCGCGCGAACCCGAATCCATCCCCCCGGAGTTGGTGCGAGACCGTCTTAACTCGTGGGGAGAGGGGCCTCTCCGGTACACGACCGTCCGGGCCTCGCG
>JBEPXB010000117.1:0-7171 GCA_041642135.1 Halobacteriales archaeon
TGACGTTGACGTTCGACCCCCACGCGACGAGGTAGTCGGCGTTGTACCAGTCGGCGCTCTCCGCGTTGTCCGTCTGGACGCCCCACGTGATCGGCTGGCCGGGCGGCAGGTCCGAGTACCAGTCGTAAAACGAGTGCGAGACGCCGCCGAGGAGATTGACCAGTCGGGAGCCGCCGGCGAACGACACGGGCGACATCGCCGGGATGGGGGTGAAGCCGCTGATGGCGTCGTACTCCTCCTCGACCACCGTGTCGACGACCTCCTCCGCGATCTCGGTGAGCGCCTCGTCCCAGGAGATCCGCTTCCACTTGCCCTCGCCGCGCTCGCCGGTCCGTCGCAGGGGGTGTTTCACCCGCTGGTCGGCGTTCACGTAGTCCGAGAAGCAGGCCCCCTTCTGACAGCCCCGGGGGTTGGGATCGGGGAGCGAGTCGTCGAACTGCGGGTAGTCCCCGGCCTGCTCCTCGCGCCAGACCTGCCCGTTGCGGACGAACACCTCCCACGAGCAGGAGCCGGTGCAGTTCACGCTGTGGGTCGACCGGGCGGTGGAGTCCCAGTCCCACTCCTCGCGGTAGAGGTCCTCCCAGTCGCGGTACGGGTACCCACCGACCGGGTCGTCGACGACCTCCAGCCCGTCCATCTGGAACAGGTCGTCACCCATCGCCGTTCCGGCCCCTCCGAGGAGGCCGGCGACGCCGAGCCCCTTCAGGAAGCCACGGCGACCCACGGAGGGGCGGCCGCGGCCGTCCGCCAGGAGGTCGGAGCTCGCGCCGTCCGGATCGTCCGGGTCGGGCGGATCGCCGGTCATGTCTCGGCCTCCCGTCCGACGAAGACGGTGGCGAGCGCGACGGTCGCCCCCGTCGCGCCGAGTGCGAGCCCGGTCGGCGAGGAGCCGCCGAGTTCGAGCCCCAGCGCGACCAGCCCCACGCCGAGGAGCTTCGTCGCGACGTCTACGTGCCGGTACGTCCGTTCGGAAAGAGTGAGTGCTGTCATCGGGTGTCGGTCTCCGCGTCGTCGGTGTCGGTCGCCGCGCTGTCGACGTCGGCCCCCGTGGAGTCGTCCACGTCGTCCCGTGCGTCGGTGGGTGCCTTACCGCCCGCCCCGTCCGGGGGATCCGGATCCTCGGGGTCGGGAGGTCCGGTCCCGCCGTCCGCCGCAGTCGGGGTTTCGCGGTCCCCACCGCCCTCCTCGCCCCCGCGGCTGAGGACGGCGTAGGTGATGCCGCCGGCCACCGGCGGGTAGAGGAGCAGCACCGCGGTCAGCGGGAGCGTCAGGCTCGAGGTCTCGACCCCGAGCACGTCCGCGAGGATGTTGTTCATCCCGGCGATGGAGGCCACCATGACGAACACGATGGCCGTGACGCCGACCGCGGTCGCCCGGGGGCGCTCGAGGGGGTTCGCGGTGAAGTGGGTGGGCTCGCTCCGGCGATCTATAAACGGCCAGAGGAACATCCCCGCGAACACCAGCCCGGGCAGGAGCATCCCGCCGATGAACTCGGTGTTGACGTGGACGCCGAGGACGGTGAAGCTCATCCAGCCCGGGATCAGCTTCAGGAAGCCGTAGAGCCACATCAGGAACCAGTCGGGCATGATGAGCGCGGGCGTCGAGGCCGGATCGTTCGGACCGTACTCCGCGACGTTGTGGACGGGGAGGAAGCCCGCGAGCAGGGAGAGCGTCGCCAGCGTGAGGAAGAAGACGACCGCGCTCACCGCCGCCTGGTTCGGGAACGCCGGCAGCCCGACCACGACGCTGTCGTCGTCCTTCGCGACCGGCTGCTCGCCGGCGACGTCGTCCTCGCGGGGCGCCTCGGTGTGCTTCTGGTGGATCAGGATCCCCATGTGGACGGCGATGAGCCCAGCGATGGCGACGGGGAGGAGGAATACGTGGAGGAAGTAGAACCGGGGGATGGTGGCGCTGGAGGGGAACGACCCGCCGAACACCAGTTTCGAGAGGACGCCCCCGATCAGTGGCACCGACAGCGCGATGTTGTAGCCGATGCCGGTGGCGGTGCTGGCGAACTCGTCGAACGGGAGCGCGTAGCCCGTGTAGGCGGCGAAGATGGTGGTGACGGCGAGGCTACTCCCCACCACCCAGTTGAGCTCGCGGGGGTTGCGGTAGGCCCCGGTGAAGAACACCCGGAGCATGTGGAGCCCCATCGAGGCGACGAACAGGTGGGCCGCCCAGTGATGCATCCGGCGAAGGAGCATCCCGTAAGGGACGTCGTAGGTGATGTGGAGGACGCTGACGAACGACTCCGGGAGCTCCTCGCCCTGGTACTCGGCGACGCTGCCCTCGTACTCCACCTCCGAGGTGGAGGGTTCGAAGAACATCCCGAGGAAGGTACCCGTCAGAACGAGCACGAGGAAGCAGAACAGCGCCACCTCGCCGAGCAGGAACGAGTCCTCGGCCGGAAAGGCCTTGCCGAGGAACGCCCGCCCGACATCGAGGTCGAACCGGGTGTCGAACCAGTCGTAGACGCGGTCGGTTCGCGAGCCCACGGTCACTCACCTCCGGGGCCGACGGGCCCCTCGAAGTCGCCGGTCGCCACGAGGTAGCCGTCCTCGTGGACCGTGAGCGGGAGTTGCGGGAGCGCTCGCGGCGGCGGGCCGCCGGTGACCGCCGCCCCGTTCGGGAGGTCGAACTTCCCGAAGTGACAGGGACAGACCATCGTCTCGCCCTCCTGTTCCGAGACCATGCAGCCGGCGTGCGTGCAGACCTTCGAGTAGGCGGCGTGGCCCTGGACGACGAACTCCGCCCTGGTCCCGCCGCCGAACGCGCCCTCGGGGAACCGCGCGAGCAGCGTCGGCGCCCGCTCGATGCCCGGACGGGGTTCGGGGAAGACCGTCATCACCTCGCCCTCGGCGAGGCGGTTCGGTTCGATGCGCTCGCCCTCGGCGTCGACCAGCGGGACGCCGTCCGAGTAGATCGGTCCGGTGTAGGTCCGCTCGAAGACCCGGGTGAGGCCGGCGAGGGGGGCGGCGAGGCTCCCGAGCGCGGTGAGCCCACCCATCGTGGCGAGCGCCTTCGCGTAGTCCCGGCGGGCCATCTCCCCCCGGTCGTCCCGGAGGAACCCCACCCGCGGGCGGTCGGGGTCGGTGTAGATGCTCGGGTCCGTCCCGTCGGCCGTCGCGCCGGCGCAGTCACACCCGCACGGGTCGTGGGACGCGTCGTCGTGGTCGCCGTTCCGGCCTCCCATCAGTGGCCCCTCCGTTCGGCGACCTCGACGTGTGGCATGAACCAGGCGTAGTAGGCGACCGTGAGCGCGGCCAGCGAGAGGAACATCCCGGCGGCGTAGACGCCGAAGTACTGGGTGCGCGCGAGCGTGAGGTACTCGCCGGTGAACAGCGCGGCGAAGACGATGGCGAGCACGGTCAGCGCCCCCATCACGACGATCCCCTCGATCGACTCGGTCGCGGGGTGGTACTCGACGGGCCAGCGGTCCGGGGTCCGGAGCCAGGCGCCCCCGGGGGTACCGCCGTCGGCGACGGCGGCGTCGGCCGGGTCCTCGGGCCTGACGGCGCGGTTCATGAAGCGGTGCGCGGCGGTGAGCGTCCCGAGCAGGGCGAACAGGGCGACCCAGACGATCACGCCCACCTGGCTCGGCGAGAGCTTGTTCGGCGTGTCGAGGAAGCCCTGTAGCGGGCGAATCTCGCTGACGCTCTGGTCGATCTCCACCTCCTCGCTCGGTGGCTCGCCCTGTATCGCGACAAACCACATCGGCAGCAGCACCGACAGCACGACGAGGACGATAACGAGTGTGCGGGTGTCCATGGTCCTTGGTGGTGGCAGCGACCGCGGTCGCCGGGGGTTCGGGCGACCCGGGCGTGGTGACGGGAGCGGCTACCGGACGGAGTCGGGTGAATCGGCGCCCATCAATTGATGGTGGTTTAAGTAGACGCGACCGCACCAGTTCGGGAGAGCGCTTACCTTCGACCCCCGCATACGTGGAAACATGCCGGAGGGTATCCAGACTGTCGTCGAGGTGCGGTGTCCCGAGGCGTGCGACGTCGTCGGGCTGAGCCGCGAGGCGACCGTCAGCGGCGTGAGCCGTGGCAGGACGCTCTCCCCGGAGGGCACCGTGACCCAGGAGGTCACCGTCGAGCGGGGGGACCTCGACGGCGACGTCGACCTGCCCGACGGTGCCGAGCCGGTGTTCGAGTACGACGGGAACGCCGTCTACCGGTTCCCGCGGCCCCACGGGGGCGGCTGTCCCTGCGAGGTGGTCGAGGGCCACGACTGCCCGGTCCGTTCGATGGAGGTCGAGGACGGGGCGACCCGCCTCGCGTTCATCGCCACGGACCTCGGGACGCTCCGCGACGTGGTGGAGGACCTCCGCTCGTCGTTCGGGAACGTCCGCGTCAAGCGGCTCACGCGGAGCCCGCCGGCCGAGGGGGACGCCCAACTGCTGCTCGTCGACGAGACGGCGTTCACCGACCGCCAGCGCGAGGTGCTCGAGACTGCCCACGAGATGGGCTACTTCGCGTACCCGAAGGAGGCGAACGCCGGCGAAGTGGCGGCGGAACTCGGGGTCACCACCGCCACGTTCGTCGAGCACCTCTCGGCCGCCCAGTCGAAGCTCCTCGACGCCGTCCTCGACGCCTGACGTATGAACACCCGTCGTATGGTGGGTGCGGGTAGATGCTCGCGGTCCGTCACGTCACGCGCGAGCGGGCGTTCCGACCCGCATGGTCCGACCGTGGCGACGCGCTACGCCTTCGAGTGTCCGCACTGCGGCGAGCGGACGGTGGTCGACGGCGCCGTCCGTGACCTGCTGGTCGCGGAGGGCTGTGTGGGCTGCGGGCGGTCGGTCACCGCCGAGGCGTTCGACCGGCGGTGAGTCCCCGGCTTCCGGAACCGGGACCCGATCCCTTCCGGCTCGGGGTCGAACCCTCCCCGACTCGCGTCACTCGTCGCGCTGCCGGCCGGACCCGTCCCCCGCCGCCCCCACGCGCCGGTCGAGGAAGTCGTCGAGGAGCCGGAGCGTCCGGGTCTTCTGCTCGATGTCCGAGGAGGCGTGGCCCTCCTCGCCGAGTTCGACGTACTCGTAGTCGGCCTCCTCGCCCTCGGTGTAGCCGAAGTCGTCGAGGGTGCCCCTGAACCGCCGGGCCTGCGAGACGGGCACCCGGTGGTCGTTCACGCCGTGGACGATCAACAGCGGTGCGGCGAGGTTCTCGACGTGCTCGATCGGCGAACGCTCCTCGTACAGGTCGGGGTTCTCCTCGGGCGTCCCGAGGTACTTCTCCATCAGCTCGGTCCGGTAGTGCGGCATCGTGTGCTCGTACATGTCCGGGAGGTCGGTGACGCCGATCCAGGCGACGCCCGCGGCATAGAGCGACGGGTACTGGAGGAGCTGCCAGTAGGCGGAGTACCCCCCGTACGAACCGCCGAACACGACGACGCGGTCCTCGTCTATCCACTCGCGGGTCTCGAGCACGTGTTCGACGCCGCGAGCGACGTCGGCCTGCTCGGCCCCACCCCAGTCGTCGTAGAGCGCCTCGACGAACTCGCGGCCCCGGCCGGTCGACCCCCGGTAGTTCACCTGCAGCACCGAGTAGCCACGCGAGCAGAGGAACTGCGTGTAGAGCCCGAACGCCCGCTGGTCCGCCGCCCGTGGACCCCCATGAGGATTGACGACCAGCGGCGAGGGTCGCTCGCCGGAGTCGTACAGCAGCGCGCCGATCTCGTACTCGGCCGCGGGCTCGAGTTCGACCGCGCGGGCCTCGGTGTCGGCGACGCCGTCCGACTCGAAGGTGAGGTACTCCGCCTCGACGAACCGCCCGGGGTCGAGGCCGTCGTACTCGGCCGCGAGCAGGACCTCGTGCTCGTCGGTCGCGAGGTCGTAGGCGAGCAGGTCCGGCCGGGTGTCGGAGGTGGTGTGGGTGAGGAGGAGCCGGCCGTCGGCGAGCCAGGGCGAGCCCTCGCGGGGGATCGACGCCACCCCCTCGGGGAGGTCGAGCGTCCGTGACTCCCCGCTACCGAGGTCGTAGACGACCGCCGCGACCGCGGCCCGACGGGTCCGCAGCGCGACGACGCGCTCGCCGTCGGGCCCGAACGCGACCGGCTCCTCGACGACGTCGCCGTCGCCGAGCCACCGGACCTCGTCGCGCTCTATGTCGTAGACCCCGCACCGTTCGAGGTCCTCCGTGTTGTCCGAGACGAGTAGCGCAGACCCGTCGGGCGACCAGTCGACGGGGACGGCCTCGGCGCCCGTCTCGCCGACGTGGAGGTTCCGCGGGTCCGACCCGTCGGCGTTCGCGACGTAGACGTCGAGGTTGTCGTAGTCCTCGCTCTCGTTGGTGGCGTAGGCGACCCGCTCGCAGTCGGGCGAGAGGAGCCCGCCCCAGACGGCCCGCTCGTAGTCGGTGATCTTCGCCGTCTCGGCGGTCGGGAGGTCGTGGCGGTAGAGGTTCATCTGTCCGTCGCGGGTCGACCCCACGAGGAGCGTCTCGCCGTCCCTCCCGACGTCCGCGAGCACTACCTGACCGTCCATCTCGACGACCGTCTCGCTATGTCCGTTCCGGTCGACGGCGTGGACGTCGTTCTGTTCGTCGCCCGCGTCGTCGCGGTGGTAGAACACCCGGTCGCCGCCGGCGTCCCACCGCAGGTGCCAGCGGGCGTCCCGCGGGACCTGACCGTCGGTCCACCGCTCGAGGTCGCCGGTCGCGGGGTCGAGCACGTGGAGTTCGTTGCGCCCGGTGCCGTCGTAGTAGACGGCCACCCGGTCGCCCACCGGGTCGGCCGTCGGGTGGTAGAACGACGGCAGGCTCGCCAGCGTCTCGAGGAGGTCCCCCTCCCCGTCGGTCTCCTCCGTCGCGGGGTCGGACATACCGGGTGGTGCCGGCGCCGCGGGATTAAACCACCCGGTGGTTCGATGGGGAGACGGGTCGTTCAGTCGACGACCGCGTCGGCCTCGTCGGGCGCGGGGAGGTCGTACTCGACCCCGGTCAGTTCCTCCGAGCGGCGCCAGAGCCGGCGGGCCGCCTCGCGGTCGTAGGACACCTCGCTGGAAGCCTGTCGCTCCGGGGGGCCGCGCATGTTCATGACTCCGGACGGGCCGTAATAGCCCCCGCCGTGGACGTCCGGCGCGGTGGCGGCGTACAGGGTCGGGAGCGCCCCGTCCGCGGGCTCCTGGGCCAGGAGGGCGTTCGCCGCGCGGGTCACGAGGTACCGCACC
>JBEPXB010000118.1:0-7161 GCA_041642135.1 Halobacteriales archaeon
CCATCGTCGGCTGCGGCGGTGACTGTCTCCACTCCGGGCCGGATCCCAAGGCCGAACTGGTCGAGCGTCTGAACCGGGCGACGACGGACCTCGGGCTCGGCGAGCGGGTCGGCTTCTTCGCACCCGGGCGCGGCGACCCCGGGCCGTTCGTCGAGAAGCTCTCGTGGTTCTACGAGGAACTCGAGCCCTCGTCCGTGCCGGCCGGCGAACACGAGGCGACCGGCGAAATAGGTGGAGACCGGCCGAACCCGGCGTTCGACAGCCACGGCTGGACGCTCGAGTCCGTCCGGGCGATACTCGAACACGTCACCCCCGAGCGGGAGGTGATCCGGGGGCTGAAGGACTTCGGTACCATGGACGTGAGCGAGGCGTGCAACCTCACGCCCACGTGCTCGAACCTCTGTCCGACCGACGCGGTCCGGCGTACCGAGGCGGGGAACCTGGAGTTCAACCACGAGCTGTGTGTCAACTGCGGGCTCTGCGAGGAGGGCTGTCCGGAGACGGCCATCACGATGGAGACCGGGCTCGACCTCTCGCTGCTCCCCGAGAACCGCGACGGCGAGCCCTGGCTGACGGTCTACGAGGGGGAGATGCTCGAGTGCGTGCGCTGTGGCAAGCCGTTCACGAGTGCCGGTTCGGCGGCCAAGGTCGAGGACGAGGTGGGCGACCTCGTCTCGGGGATCGCCCCGGAGGCCGACCACAGCATCTTCGAGTACTGCGCTGACTGCCGGACGGGCCTGCTGTTCGGCGGGGGTGAGGGGCGATGAACGACGCCGAACTCTACGAGGCGCGGCTCGAACTGATCGACTTCTGCATCGACGTCTTCTGGGACGTCCCGTCGGAGTCGTTCGTCGAGCGGCTGCTCGGCGGCGGGATCGAGGTCCCCGAGGGGTCGGTCAACGAGCCGCTGGACGAGGGGTTCGCGCTCCTCCGGGAGTGGCGCGAGGAGAACCGCGGTCGCCCCACCGAGGAAGTCCGCGAAGAGCTCCGTGCGGCGTACAGCGACCTGTTCGTCGGCCCGCGCCCGCCGGTGCTCCCCCACGAGACCTACTACCGCGAGGACACGGAGTTCATCGGCGAGGGGCTCGCCGAGGTGGAGGCGAGCTACGCGGCCGCCGGCTGGAACCCGCCCGAGGACTACCCCGAGGAGAGCGACTTCGTCGCCGTCGAACTCGCGTTCCTGCGCTATCTCGTCGAGCGCCAGCGCGCGGGCCACGAGGAGACGTTCGGCTTCGAACGGGTGTTCATCGACGAGCACCTCGACCACTGGGTCGACGCGTTCGTCGAGGACCTCCGCGAGAAGTCGGATCCGGGACTGTTCCTGTCCGCCGGACTCGTCTTCCAGGGACTCGTCCGCTTCGAGGACGAACTCGTCGCGCAGATGGTCCCCGGCGGGTCGTAGCGGGCACGAAGGGGTACGGCCGTTGTGCTTACCGCGCGCGGAAGGCGGTCGCCAGCGCCCCGAGCAGGGCGAGCACCAGCAGGATGCCCGCGACCGGGGTGGCGGCGGTGATGGTCCGCTCCATGAGGAAGTAGTGGCTCCAGGTGTTGAGCAGCTCCGCACCGAGCGCGACCGCCCCGACGCCCGCCACGACGACGGCGAGTGCGACGCCGACGAGCAGCGTCAGCCAGCCCAGGCGGTCTCCGGCTCCGGGGGCGCTCGCGCTCTCGCGTCCGGCCTCAGTCACCGTCGACCACCTGCCGACCGACGAGGAGCACGGCGAACAGCGGGACGAGCACGAACAGCAGCCGGCTCACGAACACCGCCATGTAGCTGATCGTCGATTCGAGGTGGATCGCCCAGTGCCAGGTGCCCTTCACCTCCGCGATGAGCGCGACGGTCCCGACGACGAGCAGCGAGAGCCCGAGCAGGGCGGTCAGCGAGTAGACCGCGACCCGGACGTAGCCGAGGGCGGTGGCGGCGTCCAGCCCCCGTTCGGTGTCGCTCTCGACGGCCATGGTCACCCGGCCCTCCAGCGCGTCCGGTAGAGATCCGCGACGACGAGCCCGAAGACGAGCAGGCCGACCCCGAGGACGAGGAGTCCGGTCTCGACCGACAGCGGGAGGTCCGGCCCGTTCGCGTGCATGACAACCCCGAACACGGTCGTGCGGGTGGACGGCGGGGAGCGGCTAAACGCTTGCGCTCGTCACACGCGGGGACCGGTGCGGGTCGGCGCGTGCGCCTCGCGGTCGTAACGGAGACCGCCCGATCCACGACGGGAGTCACCCGACACCCGTCGGTCCCCGCGGGAAGCAGGCTTTTGTCCGTTCGGTCCCTGCTCACCGGCCAGATGGTCTCACGACGAGGGGCGCTCCGGCGGCTCGCCGCCGTCTCGGGAGCGGCCGGGCTCTCGGGCTGTGCGGGCTTTCTCGCCCGCCGGGCGGAGGTGCCGACCGCCGGCCTCCCGCCGAACCCGCGGGCCGGCGAGCTCCCCCACCGCCAGCACGCCTGGGACGCGACGCTCGCCCGCGACGCCCACGGCAACCCGATCGCCCCCCGACACCACCGGGTACTCCTGCTCGACCTGGCCGTCGAGCCCTCCGAGTCGGCCGCCCGGACCGTCGAGCGGGCGATGCGCACCCTGGAGGCCGCCCACGACTGGGGGCCCGGGGGACTGCTCCACGGGCTGGCGTGGGGGACCCGCTACTTCGAGCGGATCGGCCGGCTCTCGGCCTCGCCGGTCCGGAAGCCGACGGTGCTCTCGCGCACGGACGACCCGGACCTGCTCTCGTTCGACGCGGCGCTGATCCTCGCCTCCGACGCCGCCTCGACGCTCGGCGAAGTCGAGGCCGCGATGTTCGGCGACCGCGCCGAACTGGCCGGCGAACCCGTCGAGGACCGCCTGGGCGATGCCTTCGACGTCGCGGGACGCCGGACCGGGTTCATGGGCGAGGGGCTCCCGGCCGCCCACGCCGACGCCGAGGGCATCCCCGACGACGCGCCGCTGGGCGACGCGCCGATGTTCACGGGGTTCATGTCCGGACGGAGTAAGACCCAGGCCACCGAGGACCGCGTCACCATCCGGAAGGGATCCTACGCGGGCGGGACGACCGCCCACCTCTCGCACCTCGTCGAGTCGCTCGACGACTGGTGGTCGATGGACGGGGCCGGCCGCATCGCGCGGATGTTCTCCCCGGAGTTCTCCGAGGAGGACGTCGAGGCGTTCACCGACGGCGTCCCGTTCAGCGACGCGGTCCGCGAGCACGCCCGGGAGTCCGGGGTCGTCGGCCACTTCGAGAAGGTCGCGCGGGTCCGCGAGGACGGCCGGCCGATCGTCCTCCGGCGGGACTTCAACACGACCGACGGCGGGCAGGCCGGCGTCCACTTCCTCTCGTTCCAGCGGTCGCTCGACGACTTCGAGAAGACCCGCAAGTCGATGAACGGCTGGTACCTCCGGGACGATCACCCCGCGGTCAGGGACCGCGAGAACAACGGCATCCTCGAGTTCATCTCGGTCCGCTCGCGGGCGAACTTCTACCTGCCGCCGCGGGACGAACGGGCGTTCCCCGGGTGAGCGCGCACGGGACGCCAGCGACCCGCGCTACTCCTCGACGAAGAACTCGGGCAGGGAGAAGTCCGTCTCGCCGGCGTCGGGTCTGAAGTCGATGTCGCCGTCGACCTGCGCGACGTTCACCTCGTTCGGCCAGATGCCGTGGTCGTGCACCTCGAACCCGTTGTATACGTCGCTCACACCCTCCGGACTCCATCCCGAGTCGTGATGTGACATGTGCTATCATTCGTCTCCGGGGGACAATAACAGTTCCCCCTCGGCTCGGATCGGTGTTCGGAGGGGCGGTCGCCGGCCGGGAATCCGAAACGGCACGGGACCGGAAGGGGCGACTGGGCGGCCGAGTCGCCTCGCGGTCCGCTCGCCCGGTCTGCGGTCCCGTCGGAACCGCTCTTTCCTCGACTCCGGCGCTTCGGGGCTTTCGAGCCGTTCTCGATGACCGCAACGGCTCGACCGCCTTCGAACACGACCCGGTTCAAGTGGGCGGCGCGTTCGGCGGCCGCTCCTCGTCGTCGTCGAGGAACACCCGGGCGAACAGATCGACGTGGAGCTTGAGCACCTCGCTCGGGTCGAGGCCGGTCGCCTCGGCCTGTCGTTCGAGGAACGACAGCAGTTCGTCCGTGGGGTGGTGGTGGACGGTCGTCCCGTCGACCTCGAACTCGACCTCGTAGGCGCCGGAGACGAGGTTCTCGACCTCGAGGAGCGCCTGCTCGGCCTTCGTCTCCAGGGCGTCCTCGAACTCGGTCATGCGCGCCTCGCTCCACTCGCGGGCCGCCGCCTCGAACCGCTCGTCGACCTCGAACGAGAGGCGGTTCGGACTCAGAACGACACCCCCTCCCCCTCGGTCTCGAACGCCCGGGTCCACGTCGTCTGCTCCCCGCAGACCGGACACTCCATCCGGCGGGTCGAGGGTCCCCCCGGGTCGAGCCGGACCATCGCCTCGCACTCCGTACACTCGAACTGTGTCATCGGGACCTCACTCCTCCGGGGGCCACGTGCTGGGAGCGGGCGAGGCCTCGCCGAGTTCGCCGAACAGGCCGACCAGTAGCGCGACGAACACGGCCATGACGGCGAGGCCGACGATGCCCGAGGCGGCGACCTGTCCGACCGCCTCGCCGCCCGGCGAGACCGTCCAGAGCGTCTCGATGGCGTCGAAGACGTCGCCGGCCTTCACGACGACCCAGCCGACGAGCAGGAGGACGAACGCCGTCACGTACCACGACTGCCCGATCGCGGTCCTGAGCGTCATACCGTGTCACTGTGTGTCGAGGTCACTAAAAGGTACGCGTGACAGCCCCTGGTTCCGTCCGGTCGTCGCGTCCTCTGTCGCTCCTGTCCTCCGTCGCCGGTCGGGAGCGACCGGGCGGGATCACGCTCACTCCTCGTCGGGGTCCCGGAGTTCCCAGCCGGCCCCCTCGGCCGCCTCGGGGAGCGGGACGAACTCCCAGTCGGCCCGCTCGGCGACCGGTTCGTCCTCGCCGGGCACGCCGACGAGGGCCATCCGTTCGGCGTAGAACATCGAGTGGGGGCCGACCTCCGCCAGTCGCTCGCCCGGGCCCGTCCCCGAGCCGTTGAAGAAGTCGACGTCGATGACGTGCTCGCGCTGGAACTTGTTGATGACGTGGGCGGGCACGTCCCCGACGATGCCGATCCAGTCGGCCCACGACGAGGCGTCGGCGACCGCCCCCGCGGGGTCCGCCAGCCGTCGCGCCGCGCGGTAGGTAAACGCTAGCGTCATGTCGTCGACGCCGCCGCCGTGTGGGCCGGTTTCGCCGAGCGTGTCGCGCTCGGCTCGCTCCTCGGCTGGCCCGACGTCACCGTCGTCTCCACTCGAACGGGCCCCCGCCCCGGCGCCGCCGGCCGACTCCGGGACGCCCACCGGCCGGTCGCGGTTCGACCGGGGAACGTGCGGCACTGCCCCGCCCGCGCCCCCGGTGGTCTCCCCGGAATCCGCTTCCGGTTCGGCGTCGCCGCCGGCATCGGTATCGGGATCGCCGGGAGTGCTCGCGTCCGCGTCGGTGGTCGCGTCCGCGTCGGTGGTCGCGTCCGCGTCGGCCGTCCCCGCCCCGCTCGCGTCGGGGTCCGGGACGTTCCCGTCCCCGTCGCCGTCCTCCCGCCAGAGCCAGTCGCCGCGGTTCCACGCCTCCGTCCCCTCGTCGTCGCTCTCCGCCAGTTCGTCGAGGTCGATGCGGTCGGTCATGTCTCGATGGGTTCCTGGGCTATCGGCGTGTGTTCGTCGACGGTCCCCAGCAGGTCGAGGGCGGCGAGTCGCTCCCGCGAGGGGCGGCCGTCGGCCCCCCAGCCCCGGGCGGCGTAGTAGCACTCCAGCGTCGCCTCGAAGCCCTCCGGGTCGAGGGCGTCCTCGGGCCCGAGTTCGAGTCCGGCGGGGAGGCCGTCGTCCGAGCGGTCGAACCCCTCGCGGACGTTGAACAGGCGGACGAGGTTCCAGATCCGCTCGCCGGTGGTCCGGAGGTCCCCCTCGTGGGGGTGACCGACGGCGTCGAGCCACTCGGCGCCGTGGTCGGCGAGGGCCTCGCCGACGAAGTCGTCGGCGATCAGGCTCCACCGGATCGAGCGGGCGTCCTGTGCCTCGACGACGGCCGCGGCCGTCTCCTGCGGTCCCCACTCCTCGAACACCTCGCGCTCGACCGGGCGCGCCCGCCGGTGGCAGGCGCCGCGGTCGCTGGTCGCGTACGCGAGCGCCATGCTCGCGGCCTCCCGGGGGTCGTATGCGGGCAGCGCCATGTCCTTGACCGTCGGGACGAACTCGGTTCCGCCGAGTCGCTCCGCGGCGGCCGCGACCCCGTCGGCGAGCGCGTCGCCGAGCGGCGTCGATCGGGTCGCGATCTCCTCGAGCAGGTCGCGGGCGCCAACGGGGTCGTCGAACGCGATGTCGCGGTCGATCACGCCGACTTCGGCCGCTCGTATCGCCCACGCGACGGCGTTGCCGGCGCTGATGAGGTCGACGCCGAGGCGGTTGCACCGCTCCCCGAGTTCGGCGACGGCGTCGAACTCCTCCAGGCCGAGGCCGGCGCCGAGCGTCATCGCCGTGGCGCCACGGGGCACCGTCTCGCCGGCCGGCGTGTCGACCCGGAAATCGCCGGGGAGGTCTCCATCGGTCTCGCGGCCGCTGGCGGCGTTCCGGGCCGCCTCGATACCGATCCCGTTCGTTCCCTCGAAGCCGCGCTCCTGCCAGCCCCGGGCCGCGAGCACGCCCGCCTCGTCGGCGAAGTCGACCGTCTCGAGGGTGCCGCTCGCGGTCAGCCACCGGCCGGTGTCGGACTCGCGGAACGCCTCGGTGTCGCGCTCGCGGAGGGTCGCGAGCGCTGCCGGCATCTCCGGGGGGTCGTCCGCGGCGACGACCGCCTTGAGCCGCTTCGATCCCATCACCGCGCCGGCGCCGCCCCGGCCCGCGTGGTGTTCGGTTCGGTCGGAGGCGATGGTGGCGTACGAGACCCGGTTCTCACCGGCCGGACCGACGCACGCGACGACACCGTCGTACGCTTCGCAGGTCGCCGCCGCGTCCTCGCCCCACGTCTCGGCCGGTTCGATCCGGGCGTCGCCGCCCGAGACGACGAGCCGGACCGGCTCCTCGGCCCGGCCCTCGACGAGGAGCCCGAGGTGGCCGCCGAGCGACCCGCGGAGCGCCCCC
>JBEPXB010000119.1:0-7154 GCA_041642135.1 Halobacteriales archaeon
CCGGGTGGAGGTGGGAGTTCGAACGGCGGCCTGGCCGCCTCGGACGCCGCCCCGCCGAGCCCCGACCCCGCGAACGTGACCACCTTCGAGTCCGCAGAGGCGTTCTCCGCGTACCTCCGGCAGTCCCGTGTCGAGACGCGGTTCGTGGCCGAGGAACGGGTGTCCCCGACCACGGACCGCCCGGAGGCCGTGACCACCACCCCGACGCCGATGGCGACCGGCGAGCCGACCGAGGTCGCCCGGGCGGCCGAAGCCGGCGGCGATGGCGGCGGTGCTGGCGGTGCGGCGCCCCCAGAACGGTACTCCGGGACGAACGTCCAGGTCGAGGGCGTCGCCGAACCCGACCTCGTGAAGACCGACGGCCGGCGGATCTACTACTCGCCCCGCGGCGGTCGAGAGAGACACCACCACGGCGAGTACGACGACCCCGGCACGCGCGTCATCGACGCGACGCCGCCCGGGACCGCCGAGGTCACGGCGGAGATCGACCACAGCGGCCGGATGTTCCTCTCCGGCGACCGGCTGGTCGTGATCGGCGAGCGGGTGTGGGGCTACGACGTCTCGAACGCCTCGGCCCCCGAACTGGACTGGTCGCGGTCGCTCGACGGCCGCGTCCACAGCGCGCGGATGCGGGACGGCACGATGTACCTCGTGCTCTCCGCGCCGGTCGAGGTGGATTCGCCGTGTCCCGTCGAGCCGATGGAGGGGGTCAGCGCGGCCTGCACCGAGGTCTACCACCCCGACCGGCCCGTGCCCGTCGACGTCACGTACTCCGTGGTAGCGCTCGACCCCGACGACGGGAGCGTCGGCGACGATCTGACGATGGTCGGCGCGCGCGACTCGACGGTCTACATGTCACACGAAGGTCTGTACGTCACCCACACGGAGCGAACCTCCAGGGCTGAAGTCCGGATGCAGGTCCTGCTCGGCCCGGCCCGCCCGCTCCTCGACGACTGGGTCGTCGAGCATCTCCGCGAGATCCGGGAATACAACCTCAGCGAGCGGGCCACCGCGGTCGAGGTGGAGGAGACGCTCCGGCGGTGGCGGGCGGGCATGGACGAGGAGCGACGCAGGGAGGTCGCCGAGGAGCTCCGCGAACACCACGAGGAGTACGTCGAGGGGCATCGGCGGAGCCTCACGACCACCCACGTCGTCCGCGTGGATGTCACCGGTGGGAACGTCTCGGCGGCCGCCGGCGCGAACCCCGACCCGTCACTCTCGCTGGCCGGAGCCGGCGCGGTCCCCGGCCGACCCCTGAACCAGTTCTCCGTCGACGAGCACGAGGGTTCGCTGCGGGTCGCCACCACCGTCGGCGAGCGGTGGGGCACCGAGTCAGTCAACGACGTTTACGTGCTCGACGCCTCGAACCTCACCGTCACCGGGGCAGTCACGGGGATGGGGGAGACCGAGCGGATCTACTCGGTCCGGTTCGTCGGCGACCGCGGCTACGTCGTCACCTTCCGCCGGATCGACCCGTTCCACGTCCTCGACCTCTCGAACGCCTCGAACCCCGAACTCGAGGGCGAACTCAAGCTCCCGGGCTACTCCTCGTACCTCCACCCGCTGTCGGGCGATCGCGTGCTCGGCATCGGGAAGGAGGACGGCGAGGTGAAGGCGGTGATCTTCGACGTCTCCGACCCGACCGACCCCCGGATCGAGGAGTCGCGGGTGCTCGCGTCGGAGTGGTCCGCGATCTCACGGAGCCACCACGCGTTCCTGCTCGACCGCAAGCACGGGGTGTTCTTCCTCCCCACGGACCACGGCGGGATGGTGCTCTCCTCTGAGGACCTCGACACCGTCCACGAGGTGAACGTCGACCGGCCACAGCGTGCGCTCTACGTCGAGGACTACCTCTACGTCTTCGGGGAGGACGAACTCGCGGTGGTCGACGAGACCGAGTGGGAGCGCGTCGAGACCCTGGAGCTGTAGCCCCCACCGGGACCGAGAAGCGGCGGAGGACGGGATGCCGGTCGGCCCGCCCCCTGCCGTCGGAGCACGCGGGCTCCCGGGGACGGACACAACAGTATAGTGTCGCGGTCGAGACGTTCGAACGTGAGGTACCGCCGGGTACTGCTGCTCGTCGCGCTGGTCGCCGCCGGGCTGCTCGGGGCCGCCGCGGTCGGCCCGGGCCCGTCCCCTGGCGACGGGGCCCCGTCCGCCGACCGGCTCGTCCGGCCCGACGGCACGGGGAGCTACGTCTGGCCGTACACCAGCCGGCGCCGCTCGGTAGACGGTCGGACCCTCGCTATCAACGTCGTGGTCCGCGGCGAACCGGAGCGGGTCCGGACGGCGCTCGAGAACCGGAGTGGGGTCGACTGGACCCCGATCGAGGGGGATGCCACCGCCACCGACGAGATCGTCGACCAGTCCCCCTGGCGCGCGGCGCGCGGCGCGGCCCGGTACACGTACGTCACGAGCGACCCCGAGGTCAGGGGGCAGTGGGTACGGGCGGAGTACCAGCTCGGCACCGGGGCGTACCTCGGTCGCCGGGTCCACGTCCGGGCGTACCCCGCCCCCTCGGGCAACTGGACGGCGCTGCAGGCCCACGTCGAGTACTGGGACTGGTTCCGGCTGCGGCACACCGTCACCGGGGTCGCCGAGGGGCGGGGTTTCGTCGAGCGCGACCTGCGCGACGAGCCGTTCGTCGGAGGGATCACCCGCGAGTACCACGGACTCGGCGGCGGCGGGAGCGACGGCTGGCTGACCGTCGTCGAGTTCCCCCCGGCCGCGCTCCTCGTCGGACTCGCGCTCCCGGTCGTCGGTCGGTACCGGGAGTACGTCGCGGACGCGGCGCTCCCGGTCGCCATCGTAGCGGTCGTCCTCGGGGCCCGAGCCGCCGGCCTCGCCGCCGAGGGACTGGCCCCGACGGTCGACCCGAAGCTGTTCGCCGCGGTCCTCTATCCGGTACTGGCGGGGGGAACACCCGCGGTCGTCGCGCTGCTCGCCCGGGGCCAGCCGCCGACGCGTGCGGCCCTCCTGGCCGGGGCGGGACTGGGTGCCGCCGTCGTGCTCGACCTGGGTGGTGTCGGCGTGTCGACGGTCCCGGTCCGACTCGCGCTCCATCGGGTCGCGCTGGTCGGCGCGCTCGGCCTGTTCGCACTCGGGGTGGCGCAGGAGGACCGTCGGAGGGTCGTGCTCGGGGCCGCCGCGTGGGTGCTCGTGCTCGGCGCGTCGCTGCTGGGGGTCGTCTGATACGGTCGATCGGAACGATCCACCGACGAGTACCCGGACTCCCGGCCGGACTTCCCCGGTTGGGACGAGACCGTCGCCGGCCGAAGCCCCAACTGATATTGTACCCGCTATAGAACGGTATAGAACAGATGGCGCAGCCGTCGAAGACCCCCACAGTCCGACGGCGGGCGGTTCTGGGCACCCTTGCCGCGGGCGCAGCCGCGGGTACCGGCGGGTGCGTGCGCCGACTCCGGACCATCGCCGGCTGGCAGTCGAGCAAGCAGGTGTCCCTGCAGATCAAGGCCCCGCCGACCGACGCCGATCCGTACGCTCTTCGGATCGCCCGTGCGATGGAGGGGTGGTTCCGGGCGGCGGGGATCGACGCGTCGATCGTTCCCGTCGACGAAGGGGAGCTACACCGTCAGGTGCTGTTGAACGACGAGTTCGACCTGTTCGTCGCCCGCGGCGAGGACCGGTTCCAGGACCCGGACGCCCTCTACTCGCTGCTCCACTCCCGGTTCGCAGAGGCCCCCGGGTGGCAGAACCCGTTCGGCTACACGAACCTCGAGGCCGACGAACTGCTCGAGACACAGCGTCGAACCGACGGCGACCGGCGTCGGGAGGCGATAGCCGAACTGCAGCGGACCATCGCCCGGACCCAGCCGTTCACCGTCGTCGCGTTCCCTGACGACATCCGGGCCACGCGGGACACGCACTTCACGAACTGGTGGGCGGCCGACCTGCGGTCCCCGACGGGGTACCTGACGCTCGACCGGGCGCCTGGAATCGAGGACGACCAGGAGGATGGGGACGGCGGCGGGGACGACCAGGGGGACGGGACGTCCCGTAACGCGACACTCCGGACGGCGACGACGGACATGCGCGCGACGGAGAACCTGAACCCGCTGTCCGTCGAATACCGCCGTACCGGTGTCCTGACGGGGCTACTGTACGACTCGCTCGGGATCGGGATCGGAACCGGAACGCCGCCCACCCCGTGGCTGGCGGAGACCTGGGAGTTCACGCAGACTCGCGGGGCACCCCGTGCGACGCTCCAGCTCCGTCCCGACCTGCAGTGGCACGACGGCGAGCCGCTCACGGCCGACGACGTCGCGTTCACGTACGCCCTGCTCGCGGACACGACCCTCGGATCGGCGGACGGCTCCGACGGGGAGGACAGCGACACCCGTATTCCGGCACCGCGGTTCCGTGGCCGGACCGAACTCGTCGAGGACGCGACCGCCCACGATCGACGTACGATCGAGTTCCGGTTCGTCGAGTGCATCCCACAGGTCGCGACCCGGGCACTCACGGTCCCGATCCTCCCCAGACACGTCTGGGAGGACCGGACCGCGCCGGCGTCGGTCGGCGGGATCGAGTTCGGCCCCGCCACGGAGGCACTCGTGACGAACAACATCCCCCCGGTCGGGAGCGGGCCGCTACGCTTCGTCCGTAACACGCCGCGCGAGACGCTCGTTCTCGAACCGTTCGACGACCACTTCCTCGCCCGTGGCGCCGACGTGGAACTCCCGCGTGGAGCGGCCGGCGGCCCCGCGTTCGACCGACTGGTCGTGCAGGTGGTCGGGTCGGACGCGACGGCGGTCGGGATGGTCGAGAACGGCGACGCCGACGTGACCGGAACGCCCGTCGGTGCGTCGAGCGTCCCCCGGATCGGCCGGGCGGGCGAACTCGACCTCCTCGTGCGCCGCTCGGGGGCGCCGTACGTGATCGGATACAACGCGCGGCGGCCCCCCCTCACGAACCCACGGGTCCGTAACACCCTCGCACGGCTGATCGACCAGGCGTCCCTCGCTGACACCGTATTCGAGGGGTACGCGCGGCCCGAGGCGAGTCCGCTGGCGGGAACCGGGTGGCTCCCGTCCGACCTCCGCTGGGACGGGGCGAACCCGATGACGCCGTTCCTCGGAACGGACGGCGAACTGGACGTCGAACGTGCCCGGAGCGCGTTTCGCGAGGCCGGCTACCAGTACGACGACGGGACGCTCCTGGAGGCCGACTGATGGCGCTGGTCGACGTCGTGGCGCTGGTAGGTGCGGTCGTGGTCGGACTCCACGTCCTCGGGGCGGCCCTCGTCGTCGGCCCGGCACGCCTGCGGACGGCACCCCGCCGCGTCCGCGCCAACCTCTCGGCCGTCGCGCCCGGCTTCGTCGTGCTCGCGGCCGTCCTCGCGGTCAACAAGCTCGTCCGGGCCGTCGGTGTCGAGCTCTCCTGGATCATCGGTCTGAACATCACCGGGTACATATACGCCGTCGAGGGGACGTTCGTCGCCGCCCTCCAGTCGATGGCGACCCCCGCGCTGACGACCTACTTCGGGTTCGTCTACGTCTTCGGCTACGTCTTCCTCCTGACGTTCCCCGTCCTCGCGTACCTCCTCCACGACGACCCGCGGCCCCTCCACGTACTGCTCCTCGCGTACGTCCTGAACTACGGTCTGGGCCTCCTCTGCTACGTCGTGTTCGTCGCCTACGGGCCACGGAACTTCATGCCCGAGCTGGTCGAGTCGCTGCTGTTCACCCACTGGCCCCAGTCACAGCTCCTGACGGCCCAGGTGAACGCGAACACGAACGTGTTCCCCTCGCTGCACACCTCGCTGTCGGTGACGGTCGGCCTGCTCGCCTATCACTTCAGGACCGTCTACCCCCGGTGGCTTCCCGTAGCCGCGGTGCTAGCGGCGTCCATAACCGTCTCGACGATGTACCTGGGGATCCACTGGCTGACGGACGTCCTCGCCGGCGTCGTCCTGGCCGTCGCGAGCGTCGCCGTGGCCACACTGGTGGCGGCGGACGGGAACCGCGGGGTCCGTTCGGCCGCCCATCGCTTCGCCGACGGGCTGTCGAGGAACCCGGGCCGGTGGCGCTGAGCCGCGTGGCGCTGAGCCGCGTCGGACCGTGTCCGCCGCTACGCCGACGTGTCCGACGAGGAAGCGGACTCGCGCACGGCGGCCCGCTGGTCGGGGATCAGGTCGAGATCCGGGTCGACGTCCCCGAGCACGAGCATCGCGTAGTACCGGAGGTAGGCCTGGACCGGCATCCCGACGAGCGCGGCGACGACGAGTACCGTCAGCCCGAACAGGATCCCGACGATGGCGAGCGCGGCGATGCCGAGCGGTTCGGAGACGAACACCAGCAGCGCCGCGCCGATCGCGAAGAGGATCCCGAACGGGATCAGCAGGAGCAGCGCCAGCACGCCGACGACGAGCGCGATCAGGATGCCCGCGACGATCGAGAGGAAGAAGCTCGCGACGACGTAGGCGAGGTACTGCTGCCACTGGTCGGTGACCGTGGGCCAGAGCCGCCGCCAGCCGGCGAGGACGTTCCGGTCCTCGAGCACCATGATCGGGACGACGAATACGGTCGTGAACCCGTTGACGAGGCCGACGGCCACCCCGAGGACGACGAAGGCCGGCAGGATCAGGAGCGCGATGGCGGCGATGGCTCCGGGGCCACCCCCTTCGAAGAGCAGGAACCCGATGCCGGCGGCGAGGGCGGCGCCCCCGAACACGACGAACCCGACGACGAGGCGGAAGCCGAACAGCCGGAGGCCCTGGCGCCACCGCCGGCCCCAGTACCGACGGACCGTGACCTCCTCGTTCCGGAGCGACTCGACGAAGACGAACTCCATGACCGACCCGACCAGCGCGAACAGGAGCGCGAGCACCAGGAGGACGCCGACCACAGCCGCGATCAGCGCCCACACCGGGAAGCCCAGGTCGGGGAAGACGACGTCCCCCGGCGGCGGGCCGCCGTTCGTCCCGCCGTTCCCGCCGAAGGTGTACTGGAAGCTGTTGAACCCCGCTCCCGGGCCACCGATGAAGAACGCCACGAACGCGAGTTTGAACCACACCGTCCGGTCGATCGGCCAGAGGAACCCGCGGGTCACGTCCAGCGCGTCGTCGAGGTCCTCGAGCGCGTAGAGGGCCATGCGTCCCCTCTGAGCGTCCGGTGTCTTAATTCGTGTCCGTG
>JBEPXB010000120.1:0-7129 GCA_041642135.1 Halobacteriales archaeon
GTCGCCGTCGGCGGGACGAGCGCCGGGGCGACGCTCTCGGCTGGCGTCTCGCTGATGGCGCGGGACTTCGCGCAAGTCGGCGAGGAGGGCGTCCCAGACATCGGATTCCAGTGGCTCGTCTACCCGGCGGCGAACGTCCGAGAGACGTTCGACTCGTATCGCGAAAACGGCGAGGGCTACTTCCTGGAGCGGGAGACGAGTCTCTGGTTCCGCGACCAGTACTACGAACGGCCGATGGACCGGTTCCACCCCTACGCCGCGCCGCTGGAGGCACGGGACGTCTCCGGGCTCCCGCCGGCGACGGTGGTCACGGCGGAGTTCGACCCGCTGCGCGACGAGGGGCGGGTACACGCCGAACGGATGCGGGAGGCGGGCGTCGAGGTGACCCACCGCCACTACGACGGGATGATCCACGGCTTCTTCGGGATGCTCGGGCTCTCGGCGTCGGCGGATTGCATCGAGGCGGTGAGCGGTGACCTCCGCGAGGCGATGGTCCACGACGAGTGAGGGAACTCCCGGAACGCCGCCGGACGACGGGCGACACCGACACGTATTTTGATGTGGGAACTGAGTTGCGAGTGTCATGCGAAAAGTTCGCACAGGAGCGGACCCGGACGGGGGTGGACGATGGTCGCCGTGACCGGACACGGCGGCTACGTGCCGCTCTACCGGGTGGACCGGACGGAGGTCGCCGACCAGCACGGCGGCCGGGCCAGCGGCGAGAGCGCCGTCCCGGCTCGCGACGAGAACCACGTCACGATGGCCACCGAGGCCGCCGAGACGGCGCTCGCACGGGCGGGACTCGACGCCGAGGGTCTCGACGGCGTCTTCGCGGCGAGCGTCACCGACCCGTTCGCCGAGCACGGCATCGCCGCCCACGTCGCCTACCGACTCGGCGCGGAGGGCGACGTCCGGACCGGCGACTTCCGGGGGACCCTCCGGGCGAGCACGGACGCGTTCGCCGCCGCCCACACCTTCGTGGAGGCGGCCGCCGGGACGGCCCTGCTCGTCGCAGTGGATGTAATGCCGGCCAGCGCCGACGACGACGGGACGCCCGACGCCGGTGCGGGGGCGGCCGCGCTCGTCCTCGGGCCCGATTCCGACGACGCGGTGGCGACCGTCGAGGGGCTCGGCCAGGAGACGACCGGGTTCGTCGAGCGGCACCGCGAGCACGGCGAGGTCGCCGTGACGGGGGACTCCCGATTCGAGCGCCGGCACGGCGTCGCCCCCGCGGCCTCGGCGGCCATCGAGCGGTCGGGTGCCGACCCGGACCGGGCGGTCGCCGGCGCCCCGGACGGCCGGATGGCGAACACGGCGCTCGGCACGGTCGACGCCGACCACGTCTCCACGTACGGGGACGTCGGCCACGCCGGGACGGCGTCGCCGCTGCTCGATCTCGTCCACGCGTTCGAGACCGGAAGCGCGGGCGAATCGGTGCTGCTCGTCGTCTACGGGACGGGCGGCGCCGACGCCGTCTCGCTCTCGAACGGGTCCGGGGTCGACCGGAACGCGGGCGCCACCGTCGAGGAGCTGCTCGACGCGAAGGAGCAGGTGACCTACGCGAAGCACCTGGAGTACCGCGAGCGGGTCGAGTACGAGGGAACCTGAGATGAGTGGACCACGATACCAGCGGAGCAAGCGACAGGACCAGCGGCTCGTCGGGTTCGAGTGCCAGGAGTGCGGGTGGGTCTCCTTCCCCGAGGAGAAGCGGACCTGCAAGCGGTGCGGCACCGCCCCCGCCGAGTTCGAGGACGTACAGCTCGCGGAGCGCGGCACCGTCGAGACGTTCGTCGTCCAGCAGTACCTGCCGGACGACATCGAGACGCCACAGCCGGTCGCCATCGTCGACATCCCGCAGGCCGACGGCGAGGGCGAGTCGGCGAGAGCCTACGGGCTGCTCACGGAGACGGATCTCGAGGAACTCGAAGTGGGGACGGAGGTCGTCGCCCGGTTCCGCGAGATGTTCTCCGACGGGGAGCGCCCCGTGAACTCCTTCAAGTTCAGCGTCCCACGGCGGTCGAAGGGCACGGCCCCGGACGGCGGGACCGACGCGGGCGCGGAGGCGAGCGACGACTCGGACGCCGACGCGGGGTCGGATGGAGGTGAGGCGGATGCGTGACGCCTACGTCGTCGGCCGGGGGATCATCCCGTTCGGCGAACTGTACGACCAGTCGTTCGACCAGATGTTAGAGTCGGCGTACCTCGACCTGCTGGAGGACATCGACAAGGGCGTCGACCCGACGAAGGACATCGAGGCGGCGTGGTACGGCACCATCGATATCGCCAACGAGGGATCCTCGGGATCCTCGGTGGCCCACGCGACGGGGCTGTTCGAGAAGCCGATCACCCGCGTCGAGAACGCCTGTGCGACCGGGAGCGACGCGTTCCGCAACGCCTCGCTCGCGGTCCGGGCCGGTGAGGCCGACGTCGCGCTGGTCATCGGCGCGGAGAAGATGCTCGACGACACCGGTGGGCTGATCCAGAGCGCGGCGCTCGAGCGGCTCTGGCGGGGTCGCGGCGTGACGATGCCCGCGTTCTTCGGGATGCGCGCCACGCGGCACATGGAGACCTACGAGACCGAACGCCGGCAGATCGCCGAGGTCTCGGTAAAGAACCACGAGAACGGGACGAAGTACCCCTACGCCCACCAGCAGTTCGAGTGCTCGGTGGAGGACGTCGAGAACTCGCCGACGGTGAGCTACCCCCTCAACCTCTACGACTGCTGTCCGGTGACTGACGGGGCGTGTGCGGTGCTCATCGCCAGCGAGGACCAGGCCTACGAGTTCACCGACGACCCGGTTCGCCACATCGGCTGGGGGCTCTCGGCGGACTCCTACCAGCGCGGGTCGGACCTCGCGCTGACGAACTTCCCGGCCACACGGCAGGCCTCCAGCCAGGCCTACGAGCGGGCCGGCATCGGCCCCGACGACGTCGACGTCGCCGAGGTCCACGACTGCTTCTCCATCACGGAGCTGATCACCTACGAGGACCTCGGATTCTGCGGCGACGGCCAGGGGGGGCGGTTCATCGACGAGGGCCACCCGCACCTCGACGGCGACCAGCCGGTCAACCCCTCCGGCGGCCTCCTCTCGAAGGGCCACCCCATCGGGGCGACCGGCGTCGCGCAGGTCGCGGAGATCTACGAACAGCTCCGCGGCGAGGCTGGCGACGTCCAGGTCGACGACCCGGAGATCGGCCTCCAGCACAACATCGGTATCGGGCGCAACGCGACCGGCGCCGTCAGCTGCGTGAACCTCTTCGAGCGGGTCTGAGTCGGTTCGGACCCGTCGGTTCTCCCGTTCGTCCGTTCGACGACCGGTCGGCGGTCCGGTTTCGAGGATCGATAACCTGCGGTGACCCCACTCGATCCCTACCTGGACCTGTTCGATACCGGGATTGCGGCCCGCCCGGATGGAAGGATCCGGATACTTTCCTCGATATCATCCATAGACGTGGACTTTGCCTTGAATACCGATTCTCGAATTCTATCGAGAGAAAGGCTAGTTATGTTTATATATTCTCCATTTTAGACGATCTCTTCCCAATTATTACCCTCATTTAAAAAAATTCCTTCTATATTTTGTCCCCTTTCCGTATTCGAGATACGACAGTTTTTGGGCGATCGCTCACCGGTCGGTCTCGTCGGGACCGACGAACAGCGCGTCGACCGCTGTCGCACCGCCCGGGGTGACGAGGAGGGGGTTGACGTCGGCCTCGCGTATCCACGGGTTCTCGAGGTAGAGGTCCGAGAGCGAGACGACGGCGTCGACGACGGCCTCGCGCTGGCCCGGGTCGAGCGCGGTAGGGAGACCGAACTCCCCGATCATCGAGGCCGCCTGCTCGGGCGCGACGGGGATGGTCCGGAACGTCACGTCACGGGTCTCCTCGATGTCCACCCCACCGCGGCCGAGCATACAGACCGGCCCGAAGTCGGGGTCGACGTGGATCCCCAGGGCGAGCTCGGTGGTCCCCGGGACCTGTTCCTGGACGCTCACGCCGGTCGGGTCGATGTCGAGTTCCTCTGCGAGCTCGAAGAGGTCGCGACACGCGGTTTCGAGGGCGTTCCGGTCCTCGATGTCCGTCCGGATGCCGCCGACCCGGTCGCGGTGTGGGAGGTCGGGCGCGACGAGCTTTGCCACCGCCGGGAAGTCCACAGTCCCGGCACGCCCTATGTCATCGGGATCGGTCACCAGCACCTCGTCGGGAACGTCGACCCCGTACTCGGCGAGCAGCGCCTTCGCGTCCGTCTCGGTCAGCACGGACGGGACCGCCTCTGCGTCGGGATCGAACTCGGGGGTCCGCGCGGGGAGGTCCGCCGCCGCTCGGAGCCGGGGTTTCGAGTCGGCGAACCGCGACATGGCCGCGACGGCCCGGACGCAGCGCGCGGGGTTCTCGAAGACGGGGATCCCGGCGTCCCGGTAGCGTTCGAGCCCGGACGCCTTCTCGACGCCGCCGGTCCAGCACAGGAGCAGCGGCTTGTCGTACCCGCCGGCGACTTCGACGACCCGTTCGGCGTACTCCTCTGCGGACTCGCCGCTCGCGTTCGTGATCTGGAGGATTATCGTACTGATACCGTCGTCCTCGAACAGCGCCCGCAGGCACTCGCTGAACGCCTCCTTCGAGTTGACAACCTGTCCCGTGAGGTCGACGGGGTTGAGCGCGGAGCCGAACTCGGGGATGTACTCCCGGATCCGGTCGCTCGTCCCGCCCTCCAGCGACGGGAGCGAGAGCCCCTCCTCGTCGGCGACGTCGGCGATGTGGACGCCCGCGCCCCCCGACGTGGTGACGACACCGACCCGGTCACCCGGGAGCCGTTCGAGCAGCGAGACCGCCCGCGTCAGGTCGACGAACAGGTCGACGTCGTCGACCGCCATCACGCCGGTCTCGCGGAAGACGGCCTCGTAGACCTCGTGGGCGCTGGCGACCGTCCCGGTGTGCGAGGCGGCGGCCGAGCGCCCTCGTTCCGAACGACCGACCTTCAGGAGCACCACGGGGAGATCGATACCGGCGTCGGTCCGCTTGAGCTCGACCAGCTTCCGGCCGTCGTCGAACCCCTCGACGTAGCCCGCGACGACGCCCGTCCGGTCGTCGCCAGCGAGGAACGAGAGCACGTCGAGCGCCCCGGTCGCCGCCTCGTTGCCGGTAGCGATCCACTTGCTCAGTCCCACCCCCTCGTCCTGGAGCATGGTGGTGAGCGCACCGCCGAACGCACCGGACTGGGTGACGAAGCTCACCTCGCCCGCGAGCAGTTCGGGACGGCGGAGCGCGGGGGTGAAACTCGCCGTGACGCGGTCGTGGAACTCGATGACGCCCTGGCTGTTCGGGCCGACGACTGTCGCCCCGTGCTCGGCCGCGAGCTCGGCGATGCGCCGCTCCGCCCGTTCGCCCTCGTCCGTGCCCGTCTCCGAGAACCCCGAACTCACGATCAGGACGTTCTCTGCGCCCCGTTCGAGGCTCTCCTCGACGACGCCCACGACCAGTCGGCCGGGCACGATGACCAGCACGAGATCGGGCGTCTCCGGGAGCGACGAGACGTCCGGGTAACACCGGAGTCCGGCGACCGTCTCGTGGTTCGGGTTCACCGGGTAGATCTCGCCACCGTAGCCGTGGTCCTGGAGGTACTTGATCGGCAGGCCCGAGACCCGCTCGGGGTCGGCGGAGGCGCCGACGACCGCGATCGACGACGGGGAGAACAGCGTCTGCATGGCCCGCGGTTCCGGGGCGGCCCCTATATCCGTTGCGCCGTGGCGGATCGCGGTGACGGTGGGCCGATCCGGGCCCCGATCGGCGTCAGTACTCGCGGTCGTAGTTCGGGTCACGCCCCTCCCGCAGCGCGGACACCGCCTCGGTGTGTTCCGGGTCGTCACGGGCCGCCCGCTGGCCCTCGATGGCGGCCTGGGCGTAGTCGTCGTACGTGGCCGTGCTGTCGAAGAGGGCCTTCGTCTCCCGCATGGCCACCGCCGGCTTGTCCCGGAGCGTGTTCGCGAGCTCCCTGCCCGCCTCCATCACCTCCTCGGTGGGGACGGCCTCCGTCGCGAGCCCGAGGTCGACCGCCTCCTCGGGGCCGATGTCCCGGCCCGTCATGACGAGTTCCTTCGCCTTCGCCTCGCCGACGAGTCGCGGAAGGAGCCACGCCCCGCCGTCCCCCGGGACGAGCCCGATGTTGACGAACTGCTCGCGGAGGTAGGCCTCCTCGCCCATCACGCGGAGGTCACACGCGAGCGCGAAGTCACAGCCCGCACCCAGCGCCGGCCCGTTCACCGCGCCCACCACCGGCTTCTCGCCGTGGAGGAGCTTCCGGACGACGTTCTGGACCTTGAACAGCCGGACGGTCGACTCTGTCTTATTGCGCTCGCCGCCCATGTCGCTCACGTCGGCGCCGCTACAGAACCCCCGGCCCGCCCCGGTGAGGAGGACGACGTAGACCCGGTCGTCGTCGTGTGCGTGTTCGAGCGCCTCGTTCAGCTCGTCGATCATCCCCGAGTCGAACGCGTTGAGCACGTCCGGTCGGTCCATGACGACCTCCGCACGCCCCCCGGTGACGGTGTAGTCCACGCTGTCGAAGTCCATGGGGGTTCGCGTTGCGGGCCCCTCGAATAAACCTTCCCCCGTCCCGGTCGGCCCGTCGAGCGACCGGCCTCCGCGTCGGCCGGTTCGACCCGGAGGAGCCAGGGGATTTATGGCCGCGAGTCGAGAGAGCGGTAGAGAGCCATGCTCACACTGACCGAGGAGCGGCGGATGCTCGTCGAAACCGTCCGCGACATCGCCGAGCGCGAGTTCGCCGAGAAGGCCGGCACCTGGCGGGGCGCCAAACCCTGGGAGAACCTCGAACTGCTGGCCGACCGGGGCTACTTGGGGATCAGCCTACCCGAGGAGTACGGCGGCGGCGGGATGAACGAGTTCGACGCCATACTGGTAGAGGACGTCGTCGGACGGGTCTGTCCGGACACCGCCTACGCGCTCCCGGACATGGGCGCACCCCGGGCCATCGCGATGTTCGGCTCCGAGGCGGTCAAAGAGCGGTACCTCCCGCCCGTGTGTGCCGGCGAGGATCACGTCGCCATCGCCATCTCCGAACCCGAGGCCGGCAGTGACGTCCCCTCGATGAAGACCCGCGTCGAGGAGGTCG
>JBEPXB010000121.1:0-7116 GCA_041642135.1 Halobacteriales archaeon
GCGCGGAGGTGACCGACGTCTCGGCCGACGGCGACGGGTTCGTTGTCTCGACCGTGGACGACGAGTTCGAGGCACGGTATCTGATACTCGCGACGGGGGCGAACCGCGACCTCGCGGAGGCGCTCGGCTGTGACTTCACCGACGAGGGCGTGGTGGAGGTGGACGTGACGATGGAGACGAGCGTGGAGAACGCCTACGCCACGGGCGCGATGGTCCGTGCCGAGGAGTGGCAGGCGGTCATCTCCGCTGGCGACGGCGCGGCGGCCGCGCTGAACGTCCTCACGAAGGAGAAGGGCGAGCACTTCCACGACTTCGACACGCCCGACGACGCCGTCGCCGCGGCGCAGGCGACGATGGACGAGGAGGAGTAGGATCAGTCCTCCCCGTCCTCCCCGTCGCCGTCCGCACCGCCCTTCACGAGGAAGACCGACGTCGGCGCGTCCGCGACGACGCGGTCCGAGACGCTCCCCAGCCCCTCGATCTTCTTCCGGGGGGTCTTCCCGTGTGGACCGATGACGATCACGTCCGCGCCCGCCTCCTCGGCGTGGGCGACGACCTCCTTGTCGGGCGTCCCGTGGCGGACCGCGGTCTCGCACTCGATGCCCGCCTCGGACGCGCGCTCGGCGACCGCCTCGACGGCCGCCTCGCCCTGCCGTTCGAGGTCCGTGCGGATGTCCTCTCTGAGTTCGTCCGAACTCGCCTTCACGACGCGCTGGTCGACGACGTACAGCGCGTGGACGGTCGCGCCGTGGTCGGCAGCCAGCCGGAGGGCGTGCGGTAGCGTCCGGTCGACCGTCTCGCTACCGTCGGTCGGAACGAGCAGTGTCTCGTACATGCCCGCCGCGTCGCCACGGAGGGGTTTAATCCTTGACCTCCGACGGGTGGTTGTCCGCAACTGCTCGACGGCTGATCATATCGCCGAACCGGGCGGGAATGAAAGGGGCCGTCGTGGATTCGCCATGCGGCTCACGCAGTAACTGCATCACCAGCTCGCGCTCGATCGCTACCGTCGGGGGTCGGCGCTAGTGCCCCCGTTCGCCCTCGACGAACTCCTCGGCGGTCCGCTCGCCGGCCGCGAACTCCGCCGCGCGCCCCTCGAGCTCGCCGGACTCTATCACCCCGTCTTCGACGAGTAACCGCTCGAGCGCCGCGAGCCACTGCTCGTAGTAGACCCCCTCGAGCGCCTCGGCGTCGGCCACGCCGGGGTCCTCTCGCTGTACCTCCTCGATCAGTCGCTCCTGGAACGCCGGCCACTCGAACCCGGCGCCGTCGTCGTGTAGCGCCACCGCGATGCCGAACGCGCGGGCCTGCCAGGGCTCCTCGAAGGTCGGCCCGTCCTCGTCCTCGCGGCGGGCGAGTTCGGCCGGGTCGACCGGGGGCTCCCTCCGTTCCCCCTCAGTCACTCCCGCTCACCCCCGCCCCGTCGAGCCGTTCGACGCCGATCATCGCGTCCCGGGTGACGACCTCGCGGAGTTCGTCTTCGTCCATCCCCTCGGTGCCCGGTGGTCGCTGCGGGAGGACCATGTACCGGATCTCCGAACTCGAGTCCCACACCCTGACCTCCGTGTCGTCGTCGAGGTCGACCCCGAACTCCGCGAGCACCGAGCGGGGCTCGCGCACCATCCGCGAGCGGTACGCCGGGGTCTTGTACCACGTCGGCGGCAGCCCGAGGAGCGACCACGGGTAACAGGAACAGAGCGTGCAGACGACGGCGTTGTGGACGTCGTCGGTGTTCTCCTTCACCTCGATGTGCTGGACGCCGACGTCGAAGTCGAACTCCGCGATGGCCGCGTCGGCGTCGTCGAGCAGCCGTTCCCGGAACGCCCCGTCGGTCCACGCCCGCGCGACGACGCGCGCCCCGTTCAGCGGGCCGATCTCCCGCTCGTAGGCCGTGATCGCCTCGTCGATGGCGTCCGTCGAGACGAGCCCCTTCTCGATCAGGAGCGACTGGAGCGCACGCACACGCGGTCGTGGGTCGTCGGCTGTCACCCCCTCGTGGGGGTCGTGGTCGTGAGAGTGACCGTGGTCGTGAGAGTGACCGTGGGTGTGGTCCTCGTGGTCGTGGCTCTGCTCCTCCCGGTCGTCTCCGTGGTCGTGGTCGTCCTCGTGACTCATGACTCCTCCAGGTAGCTCTCCCACAGGTCGACGTGGACCGTGTCGTCGGCCTCGCGGTCCGGTCCCCACAGCTCCGCGGCGGCGAACCCCACGGTGTAGAGGGGTTCGGCCCGTTCCTCGCCGTGTGCGCTGGCGTCCGGCAGGACGTGTGCCCCGTGGACCGAGACGATCTCGCCCTCGGCCCGCCGGACGTACCGCGGACACCGGGTGTGTCCCTCGGGGTGGTCGTTCCGGACGACGATCCGGTCCCCGATGTCGAACGACGGGTCCGGCCCGTCGCGCTCGAAGTCCGAGTCGGTCGCGAACGCCTCGCGGACCGCCCGGACGAGCGCCTCGTCCTCGCGTTCCGGCACGGCCGCGTCGGGGTCCGCCGCCCCGTCGATCCGCTCGCGTGCCGCTTCGAGCTCCGCTTCGGTGACGTACCCCTTCTCTGTGAGCAGTCGCTCGAGGCCGTCGAGCCACCGCTCGAAGTACGTCGACCGCAGGTAGTCGGCGGGGTCCATCCGTTCGATGGCGTGGCGCTTCTCGTCGATGTTGAACGCCTCCTCGGCTTTGGCGATCTTGTCCATGCCGTAGACGACGCGCTCCCACTCGGCGTGGAACTCCGCGTCGTCGTCCGGGACGGGCCCGAACCCGTGCATCCCGCCCATGTCGTGGACGCCGTCCATGTAGTCCGGCTACCGCCCCCGGGCCTAAAGCTTGTCCCGCCGGCCGTGCCCTCCGGGGTGGTCGCGGGGGTAGACGGCGCTCGTGACGGACTCGTCCGTACACTACTCGCCGGCACCGCACAGGTCGCGGGCGTAGCGGGCGAACCGCATCCCCCCGTCCGGGCCGTCGACGGTCGCCTCGCCCGTCCGGCGGTAGCCCATCGACTCGTAGAGCCCCCGCGCGGCCGTCAGGTCGGCGTTCGTCTCCAGCCACGCCCGCTCGAACCCCCGATCGCGGGCCCGGCGTTCCAGCGCCGCGAGCAGGGCCGCCGCGTACCCCCGCCGCCGGTGGTCGGGGTCGACGCGCATCCGGCGTATCTCGGCGGTCCCCGGGTCGTCCGGACGGGGGCGGAACCCGCCGGACGCGACCACGTCGCCGTCGACGGTGCCGACGAGGAACTCCCCCTCGCGGTAGCGCTCCTCGACCCGACGCAGGTCGGCGTCGGCCGGTGCGTCCTCGACGAACTCGATCCCGGACGCCCGGAGCGCCCGCTCGTGGACGCGCCAGACTGCCCCGGCGTCGTCGGGATCGTATCGCCGGATCGCGAACCCCGACTCCCCGGACCGGGCCTCCGCGTGGGCCGACTCGACGGCCGCGAGCGCCCGCCTCCGGTCCCCGTCCGCGGTTGCGAGGTGGCTCGGACAGTCACAGTCCGACGCGCCGAACCCCTCGACGGGTCCACCGGGGAGCCGCCGCGCGACCGCACACTCGACGTCGACGCCGGGCGAGCGGACGACCTCCCGGACCTCGGCGTCGGTGTGCCCGAGCAGGTAGTCGACGTGCCAGTGGCGGGCGTCGCGCTCGCCGGCCGCGAGCTCGCGGTGGCGCTCGACGCGGGCGAACCCGCCGGGGCCGAACGCCGACCCCGTGTAGGCGTACCACCCGCGGTCGAGCGCGTGTTCGCCGAGGGCCCCCACCTCGACGGTCGCGTCCCGACCGAGTTCGACCAGCAGCGTGTACGTTCCCTCCACGCCCCGGACCTCGCGCGGGAGCCACAAACACGCATCGGTCCGGGTGGTGGTCGGTCGGCAGTCGACCCTGCGGGACCGAAGCGTTGAGTGCAACGGGGATCGGTCCTCCGGCGATGAGCGACGACGCACCCCTCGACCCCGCCGCGTTCTACGACGAGTACGGCGAGCACGAGTGGGAGCGACTCGACCGGGACTTCCACCACCGGCTCGAGTGGGAGGTCACCGTCGAGTACCTCGAACGACATCTCCCCGACGAGGGTCGCGTGCTCGACGCCGGCGGTGGCGCCGGTCGCTACGCTATCTGGCTCGCTCGTCGCGGCCACGACGTGACGCTCCTCGACGCCAGTCGGGGACAGGCGAACCTCGCCCGCGGGAAGACCGTCCAGCACGGGATGACAGACCGCGTCAGCGTCGTCCGTGGCGACGTCCGTGCCCTCCCCGTCGGGGACGGGCGCTTCGACGCGACGCTCTGTCTCGGGGGGCCGCTCTCGCACGTCCTCGATGCCGACGACCGCCGGGGTGCCGCCGCGGAACTCCGCCGGGTGACCGAGCCGGGCGGTCCGGTGTTCGTCTCGGTCATGGGCCTGCTCGCGTCGGTGACGCGCGTGATGCGCGCGGCGGGGCGGGTCGATCCGGACGAGGACGAGACGGAGCTGCTCCCCGAACTCGTCCGCGACGGCGACTACGACGCGGACCTGCTCGACCGGTTCGACCGCGAACCGACGATGGGGGCGATGCACCTGTTCCGCGCCGCGGAGTTCGAGGCGCTGCTCGAGACCGCCGGCCTCGAGGTGCGCACCCTCGCCGCGCTCGAGGGACCGTTCTCCCAGCGGCGCGAGGACCTCGACCTGCTGACCGAGTCACACCGCGAGGCGATCCGGGAGACGCTCGTCGAACTCCGGGAGGACCGGTGTGTCGTCGACGGCTCCGCGCACATGCTGGCGGTCTGCCGGGCCTGATCGAACCCGGATCGCTACCGGGTCAGCGCAGACCGGGCACCCGCCGCCAGAGCTTGAGCACGCCCGCCATCACCCGCGTGAAGAGCCCGAACGGGACCGCCGGCTCGGCGAACGCGTCGACCCGCTGGGTCGCGACCGTCTTCGGCTCGGTGTACTTGTAGAAGCCCTCCGGCCCGTGGCGCCGGCCGATACCCGAGTCCTTCATCCCGCCCATCGGCGCGTCGACGCTGCCGTAGGCCGCCGCGTACGCCTCGTTGACGTTGACGGTGCCGGCCTCGATGCGGCGCGCGAGTTCGCGGCCCCGCTCCTCGTCCTCGGTCCACACCGACGCGTTCAGGCCGTACTCGGAGTCGTTCGCCCGCGCGACCGCCTCCTCGTCGCCCGAGACGGCGTGAACACTCACGACCGGGCCGAACGTCTCCTCACAGCAGACGTCCATGTCCTCCTCGACGTCGGTGAGGACGGTCGGCTCGTAGAAGTACGGCCCCACGTCGGGTCGTGCCCGACCCCCACAGCGGACCGTCGCGCCGTCGGCGCGCGCGTCCTCGACGTGTGCTTCGACCCGCTCCAGCTGGTCGGCCGAGACGAGCGACCCGCATCGCGAACTGAAGTCGTACGTCGCCGCCGGCTCCAGGTCGCCCGCCGCGGCGGCGAACCGCTCGACGAACTCGTCGTAGACCGACTCGTGGACGTACACCCGCTCGATGGCGATGCAGGTCTGCCCGGCGTTGTCGAAACACCCGCGGACGAGTCCGTCGACCGCCCGCTCCACGTCCGCGTCGGCGCGAACGACGGCGGGGTTCTTCCCGCCGAGTTCGAGCGAGCACGACGCGAGGTGCTCGCCGGCCTGCGCCGCGACGATCCGGCCCGTCTCCGTCGACCCGGTGAACCCGACGTGGTCCACACCCCCGATCAGGGCTGGGCCGACGTCCTCGCCCCGACCGGGAACGATCTGGAAGACGTCCTCCGGGAGGCCGGCCTCGCGGAGGAGCCGCAGGCCGTAGAGGGCGGTGTGGGTCGTCTGCTCGGCCGGCTTGCAGACGACGGCGTTACCGGCCAGTAACGCCGGGATCGCATCGGAAACGACGAGCTCGAACGGGTAGTTCCACGGCGCGATCAGCCCGACGACGCCCTTCGGCTCGTGGTAGACGTCCGCGCGGGTGAGGCCGGGGAACGCCCCCTTCCGACGCTCGGGTTCGAGGAACCGCTCCGCCCGGACCGCGTTGTACCGGGCGGCCGACGCCACGCTCAGCACCTCGTCGTAGGCGTGCCGCCGTGCCTTCCCGGTCTCTACCTGCAGGACGTCGAGGACCCGACTCTGGCGGTCGAGCATCAGGTCGTGAAACCGCTCGATGGTGGCCGCACGCTCGGCGGCCGGTCTATCGGCCCACCGCTCGCCCGCCTCGCGAGCGCGCTCGACCGCGAGGTCGACGGCCGCCTCGCCGCAGGCCGGTATCTCCCCGAACTCGGCGCCCGTGTACGGCTCCTCGACGGGGATCGACCCCTCCTCGCCGGTCGCCGTCGCGAGGCCGAGCAGTCCGGACGGGAGCGCGGGCCGTTCGCCGTCGCCGGTCCCGACGGTTCGGCGTTCCGTTCTATCTGACTCGCTGACTGTCATTCCCCCGACCTACGGCGCCGGGGCTGATAAGTGTGAGAAACGAGTGCGGGGTGTCGCCCACCCCGGACGTTCGATCCGACGCCTACCCCACCGTCCGACGGCTACCGGATCAGTGGATGCCGAGGGCCTCGATCTGCTCCTGATACCGGTTCCGGATGGTGACCTCGGTGACCTGGGCGACGTCGGCGACCTCGCGCTGGGTCTTCTTCTCGTTGCAGAGCAGCGAGGCGGCGTAGATCGCGGCCGCCGCGTAGCCCGTCGGGGACTTCCCCGAGAGCATCCCCTTCTCGGCAGTCACCTCGATGATCTCGCGGGTCTTCTGCTCGACCTCCTCCGAGAGGCCGAGCTCCGAGCAGAAGCGGGGGACGTACTGGACGGGATCGACGGGTTCCAGTCCGAGCGAGAGCTCCTGGGCGATGTAGCGGTACGTCCGACCGATCTCCTTCTGTTCGACGCGGGCCACCTCGGCGACCTCGTCGAGCGACCGGGGGATCCCCTCCTGCCGGCACGCGGCATAGAGTGCGGAGGTGGCGACACCTTCGATCGAGCGCCCGCGGATGAGGTCCTCCTTGAGCGCGCGGCGGTAGATCACGGAGGCGACCTCCCGGACCGACCGTGGTACGCCGAGGGCGGAGGCCATGCGGTCGATCTCGGAGAGGGCGAACTGGAGGTTGCGCTCGCCGGCGTCCTTCGTGCGGATGCGCTCCTGCCACTTGCGGAGGCGGTGCATCTGCGAGCGCTTCTC
>JBEPXB010000122.1:0-7108 GCA_041642135.1 Halobacteriales archaeon
CCGTCGCTGCCGCCGCCGTCGCCGCCGTCGCTGCCGCCGCCGTCCCCGCCGTCGCCACCACCGAGACAGCCCGCGAACCCCGCGAGCCCGGCAGTTCCCGTCAGCCCCGCGGCCTTCAGGAACGTCCGTCTCGTGCCGCTCCGGTCCGATCTCTCTCTGTTTGTCATTGTCGTACAGTCCACCTTTGCTGGAGCAGATACATATAGTTTAACGAAACGAGGCGTCCGATCGGGATGATTTTAAATAGAATGGCTAGAAAATAAATGGCTACTGTTTCGCGAGCGAGGTCCATCCACGGAAACTGTGTACGGCCCGGGCTCGGAGCCGGACGGGTCATCACCCGGGGGCCGTCCCCCGGTGCCGTCCGTTCACCTCGCCGGTCGGGACCCGTCGGTCACCACACGGGATCCCGGATCTCGTTGACCTTCGGACGCATCGATCCGACGGCCTCGATCCGCTCCTCGGCGATCTCGTTGGCCACCGCGTAGGTCGGGCGGTCCTCGCGCTCCGAGCGGCGGCCGATGTCGGTCATCCGGTCGTAGATGCCGTCGATCATCGCCCGCGCCCGGTCGTGGTTGTACCCGCCCTTGCGGAGGAGGTCCGTGTCGTCGATGGTCCGCCCGGAGTTGGCGAGGTAGTCCGGCGCGTAGAGGATCCCCTCCTCGTGGAGGCGGGCCCCGTGTCGCTCCTCGTCGTCGAGTTGGTTGTTCGCCGCGCCGCAGACGATGTCACACTCCAGTCGGGGTATCGTCTCGTCGTTGATCACGAACCCGAGCGCCGAGGGCGCGAACACGTCGCAGTCGACGCCGTAGACGTCATCGGGATCGACGACGCCGACGCCGTACTCGTCGACGAGCGCGTCCACCGCCGCGGTGTCCGGGTCCGCGACCGTGACCTGTGCGCCCGCCGCCGAGAGGTAGTGGACCATGCTCGCGCCCATCTCGCCGACGCCCTGGATCGCGACGTGGAGGTCGCCGAGGTCTCGGTCGTCGTAGGTCAGGTCACAGCAGGCCTCCATCGCCCGGATCACGCCGAGGCCACCGCCGTGGTAGTCCTCGCTCGGGTGGTCGAACTGCTCCGGCAGGCCGATGACGTAGTCCGTCTCCATGTTCACCCACCGGAGTTCGCGCTCGCCGGTGCCGACGTCGCCGCCGGTGACGAACCGGCCGCCGAAGCTGTCGACCATCCGGCCGTACGAGCGGTAGAGCTCCTCGGTGTTGTGGTCCTCGTCCTCGACCCAGATGACGGCCTTCGCCCCGCCCATGTTGATCCCCGAGATGGCGTACTTGTACGTCATCGCGCGCGAGAGCCGCAGGACGTCGATTATGGCCTCCTCTTCCGAGTCGAACGGGTAGCGGCGCGTGCCTCCGGCAGCGGGCCCGAGCGTCGTGTCGTGGATGCCGACGAACCCCCGGAGTCCGGTCTCGTCGTCCCGGAACGCCTTCAGTTCCTCGTGGTCGTGCTCCGCCATCCGTTCGGTCAGGTCGGTCATATCCCGGACTCTCGGATGGGGAATATAGTTCTGGTGCCACGCCCACGCGCGCCAGTCTCGTCCCCGGGTCTCGGGCGGGCGAGCACTCCGACGGTTCACAGGAATCGGCGAAAGGGGCCAGCCGTTCGACGTACGTACCGTGTAGTGATTGGAACCCCGTCCACACGCCGAGCACCTGCCGACCACAGGAGTCCCCACAACAGCGGCATCCAACTCATCATGCGTCGTTGAATGTCTTGCAGAGAGGCTTCTGATAGGGATTATCGTAGCCAGCCGGAGGGTTCGATCCGCCACCGTACTCCGGTCGCGTGATCCCGGACGGGGAAGCTATGAATAACTACGATAATCCCTATGAATTAGGGCTGGGATGGCCCGAAGACGCGCCTGTGGAGACTGCGCTCCCTACGGACACCCATTCGGTGTCTGCAAAGCGCGTCATCGAAGCAGGAAGCCTCGGGGCTTGACCCCGAGGCGATTCACTCTGTCCGAGTTTTACTACTCGGCTGCGTCGACCACTGATCGAGACGCTATGCCCGAAACCGATCCCCCTCCTCGGCACGGAACGCCACCGTGGAAGTACGCCCTCCTCGGCGGGTTGCTCGCCCTCCCGTTCACCACCCTCGGTTACCGGCAAACGGGGTCCGAACTGTCGCTCGGAGCAGTGTCGTTCGGTGGTCTTCTCGCCGGCTACCTGGTGAAAAGAGCGGGCGGTGAGAGTAGCGGGGTCGGAACCCGGGTCGGGTTGGTCGGCGGGCTCCCGGTCCTCTGGGTCCTGTTCGACGTTCTTGCAGCCGCGACCGGGTTGGACGGGCCGGCTTGGTTCGTGACGAGCGCGACGCTGCTCACGGTCGGGTTCACGATCGTGGTCACAGTCCTCGGATTCGGGATAGCTGCGCTCGTCGGCGCGATCGCCTCGCTGCCGGTCACCGTTCTCGTCAACCGGACGCCGAATTCGGGGGCGACGGTCAGTGGTAGTATCACGATCGTCGGCGGATTCCTTGCCGGTGTCGTCGGCGTGTCCACGTTCGTCGTGACCGTAGTCGGAGACTCGCTCGGCGGTAGCACGGTAGCGTGGCCGTTGTTCAGGGTCGTGTTCTTCGTTTTCGCCGGTGTACTGTTCCTGTTCGTCGCTTCCGTCTTCGGTCTCGTGTGCGGTCGTGTCGGTGGGTGGATGGCGGACACCCTCGTCTCGCTATCGAGGGCTGGCACGGACGAATAGTGGCGACGTTTCGGTGTATTGTCGATAACTGTTTTGCAGCTACCACTATGGCTGCCGCCGACCACCGACCGGCGAGCGACCGAAACGCGCGCCGTATCTCATACGGTCGTGCGTAGTCTTTTACCGGCGCTAACCGATCCCGTCCGGGTAATCGCCGGTAAATCGTTACGCACGATCGTATCACACGACGCTACGAACTTTCATTTCACCTGATAGAAACCCCGCTGGTCGGGATGCAGCCCCACCGGTCCGTTTCTCCATCATCGAAGACGGGATGAAACACGACCGCTCGCTGTCGCACACGCTCGATATCTCGCACGGCGATTTCAACACGTCCGCGACCTGCTACGCCGGGAATACGGGGACGTACCTACTCGCTATCAGTCTCGGCTCGCCTTCCGCGCCCCGAAGAGCTGGGTGACCACCGCGGCGGCGACCATCGACGTCGTGTCGTTGGCCTCCAGGGGGGGTGCGACCTCCATCAGGTCCGCCCCCCGGACGGCCTCGTGCTGGCCCATCCGGAACACGGCCTCCAGCAGTTCGTGAGTGAGGAGCCCGCCCGGGCTCGGGGCCGTCGTCCCGGGCGAGACCCCCGCGTCGAGCACGTCGATGTCGACGGAGAGGAACACCGCGTCGGTACCGTCGGTCGCCCGTTCGAGGGCTCGCTCGGCCGTCTCGACCACGCCCTCCGCGCGGATGTCGCGGCTCGTGATGATCTCGGTGTCGTTCTCGCGGAGCCAGTCGACGTAGTACTTCGAGTTGTGCCATCCCGAGAGGCCGTACTCGACGAAGTTCTCGTGGTCGAGTTTCCCGGAGTCGTCCTCCAGTAGCCGCCTGAAGGGGGTCCCCGAGGAGAGTTCCCCGCCGTGGGAATGCCGGACGTCGTGGTGGGCGTCGACGTTTATGACTCCGACGGGGCCGTCGGTGGCGTTCATCAGCCCCTTCGCCGTCGGGTACGAGAGCGAGTGATCACCACCTATCGTGATCGGGAAGACGCCCTCCTCGGTGAGCGCGGTACACACCCGCTCGACCCGGTCGTGGGTCTCGAGGACGTCCGTGTGTGCGACGCGGACGTCCCCGAAGTCCACGATATCTATCCCCTCGCTGATGTCGACGTCGAGCGCCGGGTTGTAGCAGGTGCCGTGGGTGATCTTCGAGCGTACCCCTTCGGGACCGTACCGTGACCCGCGTGCGCCCGCGACGCACGCGGTGTCGAACGGTGCGCCGAGGAGGCCGACGTCGGCGGTCCCGGCCTCGCGGAAGTCGGCGATGACTTCGCCGACGTTGATATCGTACTCGTCCTCGATACCGATGCTGTACCCGGGGTACGGCGACAGCAGGTCCCGGACGTCCTCGGGCAGGTCGAACCCCGTCCCCTCGGTGGCTTCGGACATGACACCAGTACCCGAGGGCGGCGGCATAGGGGTTTGGGTCCGGCGCCGGCGGTAGGGTTATACCGGACCCCCATCTGCCACGGCACATGACGGACAGACTCGACGGCAAGACGGCGGTCGTCACTGGGTCGAGCAGCGGCATCGGCGAGGGGATCGCGAAGCGGTTCGCCGACGAGGGCGCGAGCGTGGTGACGAACTCGCGCTCGCTCGACCGGGCCGAGGCCACGGCCGAAGCGATCCGCGAGGAGGGGGGGACCGCCGTCGCCGCGGAGGCCGACGTGAGCGAGAAGGCGGAGGTCGAGGCGCTCGTCGACGCCGCAGTCGAGGAGTTCGGCTCGCTCGACGTGATGGTCAACAACGCCGGCGTCAGCCACATCGCGCCCGCCCTGGAGATGCCGGAGGAGGAGTGGCGGCGCGTCATCGACGTGAACCTCACGGGGCCGTTCTTCGGCTCGCAGGTGGCGGGACAGCGGATGGCCGAAGGGGGCGACGGCGGGCAGATCATCAACGTCTCGAGCATCTTCGGCAGCATCGGCGTCCAGGGCCGGGCGCCGTACAACGCCTCGAAGGGCGGGCTGAACAACCTCACCCGGTGTCTCGCGGTGGAGCTCGCGGAGTACGACGTGGGCGTGAACGCGCTCGCGCCGGGGTTCATCAAGACGGCGCTGGACGAGCAGACCCGCGAGGAGAAAGAGGAGGGGGTCGACCGCTCGGACCGCCCGTGGCCGCGCTACGGCTACGAGGACGCGGACATCCGGGACCGCGCTCCGCTCGATCGGTTCGGCACCGTCGAGGAGATGGCCAACTGCGCCACCTTCCTCGCCGAGGGCGAGCACTACATGACCGGCGAGGTGATGCACGCCGACGGCGGCTGGCTGGCGTTCGGCTGGGGGAGCAAGGGCCGGTAGCCACTGCCGACCGGCTGGTCCGCCGGGTCGGTTCGGGGCTCCGCTCCGGACGGATCCCCCGTCGACCGGGGCGTTCCGGGCGAACGGTGCCCCCATCCACAGGGTATTTGTTCGTACGTTCCTCACGGTTGGGTATGTCACAACGTACCATCGACAGGCGAGACGTCCTCAGGGGGCTCGGCGTCGGGGGTGCCGTGGGCCTGGCGGGGTGTACGGGCTCGCAGGACGGCTCCGACGGCGGGTCGGGTGACGGTGGATCCGACGGCGGGTCGGGCGACGGCGGGAGCGAGACCTCCGAGTCGACGCCGACGGAGACCCCCTCGCGGCTGGGGGACACGCTCGTCGGCCCCGACGGCGACCAGGTGACGCTGACGGCCGTCTACTCGACCGGCTCGCAGACCACCGAGACGACGATGGAGTTCATCAAGCAGCGGCTCGCCCAGGTGGGTATCGACCTGCAGCTGACGGGGGTGCAGTTCCAGACGATGCTCGCCAAGTACGCCCAGAACTCCCCCCAGGGCAGTGACGCGACCTCGTTCAACGAGGGGCCCGAGGCGACCTCGGCGGAGCCCTGGGACCTGATGGGCGGTATCGGGTTCAACTCCTACCCGCGGACGCCGACGTCGATCCGGCCGTTCTGGACGGACGTCTCGGAGACCACGGCGGCGACGGTCAACTTCTACGGCTACTCGCCGAGCGAGCCCATCGCGCCGAAGCTCGACGAGGCCTCCAGTTCGACCGACGACGCCGGGCGCCGGGAGCTGCTGGCGACCGTGTTCGGCGTCCTCTCGCGGGACCAGCCGGTCGACTTCCTCACGTTCAGCCGGAACCTCGTCGGCTTCCGGAACCGGGTGAGCGGGCTCGGCGAGGTCGGCCCCTCGTTCGGCTACGACTCCCAGACCCGGTACTTCAGCGACACCGGCGGCGGCGACCCCGCGGTCGGTGGGACCTACCGGTCTGGCGCGGGCTCGGACGCGAAGACGCTCAACCCCATCCGGTCGAACGACACCTCCTCGAGCGCCCGGATCAGCCTGACGATGGACGGCGCCTACGCCCTCGACAACGACGACGAGTTCGCCCCCCGGTGGGTGGCCGAGTACGACGTCAACGACAGCCTGGACACGTACGAGTTCTTCCTGCAGGACAACCTCGAGTGGGGCGACGGCTACGGGCGGATGACCGCCGACGACTGGGTCTACTACATCCGGAACGTCCACCAGGCGGAGTCGAACTGGGCGGGCGACGTCGGCCAGAGCGACTGGTTCCGGAACGACGAGCCGATCCCGGTGCAGAAGACCGGGAACCTGTCCTTCGAGCTGCAGCTGCCGGACACGGACCCGGCGTTCATCAAGAAGCCCGTGATGTGGGGCGCCAACTGCATGCCGAAGGGGCTCATCGAGCCGTACTACGAGCGGGTCCAGAACGCCTCCTCGCAGGAGGAGCGGACGGCGATCGGCAACGAACTCGACCAGTCCGAGGCCGTCCAGACGCTCTCGTACACCGGGAACCTCGGTCCCTACGACTTCGAGCGGTGGGACCGCACGAGCGTCTTCGTCGCCTCTCGCGACGAGAACTACTACGCCAAGGACGGCCAGGTGTTCGACGGCGACGTCCCGTACTTCGAGGAGTACCAGATCCAGGTGTTCGGCGAGGAGTCGACGCGGCTGGCGGCGCTACAGACCGGCGAGATCAGTTCGACCGGCCTCCCGGCGCGGAAGGTCGCCGAGTTCGAGGGGAACCCGGACGTCAACGTCGTGAAGTTCCCGACGGCGTTCTGCGGGATGCTCGTCTACAACCAGCGGCCGAACGGGTGGGAACACCTGCAGAAGACGGGGGTCAGGCAGGCCCTCTCGACGGCCATCGACAAGGTCGTCATCGCCGAGCAGATAAACCGCGGCAACGCCGACGTGGCCTACACCCACCAGCCGGAGTACTCCGAGTGGTACGACGACTCGAAGGTCACGCGGTTCGGCGGTCCCGACTCGACGAGCGTCGGCGGGGCACAGCGGCTCCTCGCGGAGGCGCTCCCGAGCGGCTACTCGTTCGAGTGAGCCGATGAGCGCGCGACGGGAACCATGAGCGGCATGCGATGGTA
>JBEPXB010000123.1:0-7095 GCA_041642135.1 Halobacteriales archaeon
GCATCGTCACCTCCGCGAACCGAACGGGGACGTCCTCGCGGGCCGAGAGGCGCTTCTCCGTGATGTCGCGCTCGACGGTTATCCCCTTCTCGTGGAGCGTCCGCGTGTAGTAGTCCGCCCAGGTGGGTTCGAGTTCGGCGACGCCGTGCTCCAGGTCGAGTTCGCGCACCTCGTACTTGCGGCCCTGGTGGTGGTAGACGGCCCCTCGGTGGGCGTCGCGCATCGCGTCCTCGAAGGGGAGTCTCGCGACGACCTCGCCCCGGCGGGTGTCCTTCAACTGTACCTGGCGGTCGTCGATGGACCGCAGGCTCATCGAGTGGTGCGGACTCCCGTCGGTCGTCCACCGGGTCCCGTCGGGGGTCTCGCGGCGCCGGAGGTCGCCCGTCGACTCGAGGTGGGCGAGGAGGTCGGGGAACCCCTCGCCGAACCACCGTTCGTCCTCCGCGGAGAGCCAGTTCTCCCGGGCGGCACACAGCACGTGGTCCGGGAGCAGTTCGTCGTTCTCCGGGTTCGACACCGCCCGTTCGGGGTCGCCGTCGAAGAACGCCCGGGGGTGGCTCATCAGGTACTGGTCGAGCTGGTCCTCGCCGGCCACGAGCGCGACCAGCGCGGGGTCGGTTCCCCGGCCCGCGCGGCCGGCCCGCTGGAACGCCGACATCCGCGTCCCGGGGTAGCCGTCGAGCAGGACGGCGTCGAGGCCGCCGATGTCAACGCCGAGTTCTAGCGCGCTCGTCGACCACGTTCCACGGATCTCGCCCGACTGGAGGTCGTCCTCCACCTCCCGTCGGCGGTCGTCGGTGAGCGCCGCGTGGTAGGCGCCGACGCTCCGGGCAGGGTCGTGGGCGCCCCGCTTGCGGAGCTCCCTCGCCGATTCGCTCGCGTACCGTTCGGCGGTCTGTCGCGAGCCCGTGAAGACGAGCGTCTGGTACCCCCGCTCGACGAGGTCGACGAACAGCCGCCGGGTCTCCGTGTGCGAGGAGCGCCGCCGACCGTCGCCCCACCCCTCGCCGTCGCCGTACTCCGGCGGGTTCCAGAGCAGCCAGTGGGTCGGCCCCGTCGCCGAGGTGTCGCCGGTCACGAGGTCGAACGACCCCTCGGGCCGTCCGGTGACCGTCGCGGCGTGCTCGACTGGGTTGCCGACCGTCGCCGAACAGCAGACGTACTCCGGGTCGGCGCCGAACCGCTCGGCGATCCGCGCGAGCCGTCGGAGCACGAGCGACACGCCCGACCCGAAGACACCGCGGTACTCGTGGACCTCGTCCACGACCACCGTCTCCAGACGCTCGAGGAACCAGTCCCACAGCCGGTGAGCGTGAGGTAGGATCCCGTAGTGGAGCATGTCGGGTGTCGTCAGGAGGACGGTCGGCTGGCGGTCCCGTATCGCCGCCTTCTCCTCGCGGTCCTGCCGGCCCGTGTAGCGCTCGACGGTCACCCCCGAGGCGAACCCGAGGCGGTCGGCGAGCGCCGAGAGCGTCGTCGCCTGGTCCTCGATGAGCGCGACCTGCGGGGCGATGTACAGGGTCGTCGCGCGTCGGTCGAGCGCCCGCTCGAACGCCGGGACGGTGTATGCGAGACTCTTCCCCGAGGCGGTGGGCGTGGCGAGGACGGCGTTCCGTCCGGCGCGGACGCTCTCGATAGCCCGCACCTGGTGGTCGTAGAGCCGCTCGACACCTCGCTCGCGGAGCGCGGTCCTCAGTCCCTCGTCGACCTCGCAGTCGGCGAACGTCGCCGGTCGTCCCTCTAGGACCTCGTGTGTCCGTATCTGGCCCTCGTAGTACGGCCGTTCCCGGAGCCAGTCGACGGTCTCCTCCACGGCCGGCGGTTGGGTCGGCCGCGGCCTAACGCTTCCGGGCCTCTTCGGGCGATGCGGTCCCGTCCGGCCTGACGGCGACGGCCGGCCCAGCGGTCCCGTCCGGCCTGACGGCGACGGCCGGCCCAGCGGTCCCGCGGGGGATCACTCCGCCGTCCGGATCCGCTGTGTGGGTGTGCCCATCGCCTCGGCCAGCGCCTCGGCGAGGGCGAACACCGCCGCCTCGTGCTCGGCCTTCCCGCGGTGGATCGACGTCGGACGGACGTCCATCGCGTCGTACTCGGGGGTCGGGACCGCCTCGCCCGTCCGCTCCTCGTAGAACTCGCGGACCCCGAGCAGCAGCCCGTGAACGTAGACGAGTTCCTGCTTCCTCATTATCGTCCATATATAGGGTCCGGAGCCGTAAATGGGTGTCTGCCGGGGCGAATTACGGGTCACGGACGAGCACCAGAGAGGGGGTCGAAGGCCACGCGATCCGATACCGTCCGAAGGGTTTTCGCCGCCGTAACCGGCGTAGGTCTACTGTCTGAGGAACCCGCCGACTGCGGGGCCAAACCGGGTGCCGAGTCGTCGGCGTTCTTGGAGGAGTACTGGGACTGGGTGGCCGTCGCGCTGTTCCTGCTCGTGACGGTCGACATGCTGACGACGATGTTCGCGGCGGCGGCGCTCGGCCCGGTCGCGGAGGCGAACCCGCTGATGCGCTGAGCACTCGGGCGGGGTCCCGCGACGCTCGTCGCGATGAACGTCGCCGCGGTAGTGCTGGCGGTGGGGTTCTTCTACGCGCTGCGGGAGATGCTCGGTCGGACCCCCGGCCGGTACCGCCGCCCGTTCGCGCTGCTGGTCGAGGTGTGGCTCGGACCGCTCGTGTTCGCCGGCCTGGGCGTGCTCGCGAACGACCTCTCGGCCGTGTTCCCGGGTGCCACACTCGTCTGAGTGGCGACCTATCTCGAGCGTGTCGGAGGGCATACCGGCCGGAGCACTTAGGTCCGTCCGTCGCCTACCGTGTGATGGCGTGCCAGTGGGATCCGACTGTCACCTTGGGTAGGGAGAGAGCGATCCCTTCATCCGCACGCCCTCTACGTCTCTTTGCCGTCCCACTCGCGCCGGCAGTCCTCGTCGCAGAAGTGGACGCTCCGCACCGATCCGTCCTCGATCCAGGTGACGACCCGGTGACCGACCCCGAACAGTATCGGCTCCCCGCAGGTCTCACACCGCGGCGCGTCCTCCTCCGTCACGTCCTCGCCGAGGTCCGAGGTCGGGTCCACCATCAGGGCCGACGTTCGGGGGCGAGCCACTTAGCCGCTCCCGTTCGGGGGCGTTCTTGCCGGGCGGCGCTGCTGCGGCGCTGCTACCGAGTGACGCCCTCACGCCTCGGGCGTGACCTCTGTGGTGGCTGCAGAGATCCACCTCGGGCGAGGACGTCCGTGGGCGGTCACTCCGGGCGCTCGTAGCCAGGACCGAACATCCCGGCCGATGTCGGCGCCGGATCGCCCGGGGTGAGGTTGTACGGGGAGAAGTCCTCGACGCCCGCCTCGCGGAGGAACTCCTCGTCGTAGAGGGCGTTGCCCGTGAATTCGGCGGGATCACGTGACAAGATCTCGAGGACGGTGTCGGAGACGATCTCCGGGCTCCGCCAGTCGTCCTCGGTCCCGAGCCCGAAGTAGCGCGTCGCCCGGGTGTCGATCGCCGTCACCGGCCAGAACGTGTTGCAGCCCACGTCGTGCTCGCCGAGTTCGCTCGCGAGCGAGAGCGTGACGAACGTCATCCCCATCTTCGACCACGCGTAGGGCGCCTGCCCGGGGCTCCGGTCGACGTTGATCGGCGGGGAGTTCGTCAGTATCCACGCGTCCTCGACGCCCTTCAGGTGGTTCGCGAACGCACGCGAGACGAGGTAGGTCCCCCGGACGTTCACGTCAGTCAGAAGGTCGAACCGGTTGGGTGGAAGGTCCTCGACCGTCGCCAGTTGGATGGCACTGGCGTTGTTGATCACGACGTTCACCTCGCCGAAGTGGTCGATCGCCTCCTCTGCGGCGGCCTGCACGTTCTCCTCGTCGCGAACGTTCAGCCTGATAGGGAGCGCCTCCGCGCCCCGTTCCTCCACCTCGCGAGCGGTCTGCTCGATGGTCCCCTCGAGGTCGCGCTCCTCGCCGTAGTCGTCCTCCTCCGTGGTCTTCCCCGTCGAGACGACGTTACAGCCCTGTTCGGCGAGCGCGAGCGCGATGGCCTTTCCGATACCGCGGGTCGTCCCGGTGACGAACGCCGTCCGTCCGGAGAGGTCCGGTTTCTCGAGACTCATGGGGGGACGTTCGGGCGACCCCGGTATAATACCGGGTCACCGCCGGTCGGTCGGCGGTCGGGACCGGACGTGTCGGCGCTACCGATCCCGGTCGACGCGTTCGCCGGGACGGGTAGTCGCGCCCGCCGAGAGCACGACCCCGGGGTCGAGGCTGGTGTTGATCCCCGTCTTGGCGCCCGGGCCGGCGACGACCCCGTACTTCCGCCGTCCGGTGGAGACGCGCTCGCCCTTCACCGTCTGCCGGACCGACTCGCCGTCGTGCCTGAGGTTCGCCACCTGGGTGCCGGCGCCGAGGTTCACGTCCGGCCCGAGGAGGCTGTCGCCGACGTAACTGAGGTGAGGAACCGCCGTTCCGGACATGACGACGCTGTTCTTCACCTCGACCGCGTGGCCGACGTGGGCGTCCTCGCACAGCAGGGTCGCACCGCGAACGTACGCGTTCGGTCCGATGTCGGCACCCGAGCGAACGAGTACCGGCCCCTCCACGACGGCGCCGGACTCGATCACGGCGCCGTCCTCGACGACGACCGGCCCACGGATTCCGGCGTCGTCGTGGACCTCGCCCTCGACCCGTCGGTCGAGTTCCGCTAACTTCCACTCGTTCGCCTCCAGGAGCTCCCAGGGCCGACCCACGTCCATCCAGCGGTGGAGTTCGACGGCGGTCACCTCGAAGTCCTCGATGACCCGGTCGAGCACGTCGGTGATCTCGTACTCGCCGCGTTCGGACTGCCCGACGTCCAGCCACCCCGCCGCATCGGCCGGGAAGGCGTAGGCGCCCGCGTTCGCCAGGTCCGACGGCGGGTCGTCGGGCTTTTCGACGATCGCCGTGGTCCGGTCGTCGTCGGTCGAGAGGACGCCGTAGTTCGTCGGATTCGGGACACGGTAGCCGGCGACGGCCGGGGCCGCCGCGAACAGCGACGCGATCCCGCCCGCGTCGTAGAGGTTGTCGCCGTTCAGGACCGCGAACGGTCCGTCGAGGTGGTCGCGGGCGGCCGAGACCGCGTGTGCGGTCCCGAGCTGCTCCTCCTGGACGGCGTACGCGACCGGGACACCGCGGTAGCTCTCGCCGAAATACTCCCGAACCGCGTCGGCCTCGTAGCCGACGACGAACACCAGCTCGGTCGCCCCGGCGTCGACGGCCGCGTCGGCGGTGTGGGCCGCCAGCGGTCGGTCGGCCACGGGGAGCATCGGCTTCGGAACCGTCTCGGTCAGCGGTCGCATCCGGGTACCCTGTCCGGCGGCGAGGACGACGGCCTGCATATCCGGGGGTCAGGCCGGCCGGTCAAAGGGGTACCGACAGGTGTCGGCCGCGAACGAGCAGGCGACGGCGACGTGGTTCCGAGAACCGGAGACCCGCGAGGGCTCGTCGCGCTCGGGGTCGCGGCCGGCCCCGATGGGCGCTCGTGCGCCCCGTACCCCCGCGGTCCGTGGTCAGGTCACAGGAACGGTGGTCCCGGTACCGTACTTGAACCCTCGGCCGTTCCGGGGTGCTTTTGCCCGGAGCCCACACAGCGAGCGACATGAACGTTGGCCTCACCGTGCTCGCTTTTCTGACCGGTCTCCTCGCCGGGGCGCTGTTCGCCTTCCTCGAGGTTCCGATCCCGGCGCCGCCGACCCTCAGCGGCGTCCTGGGCATCGTCGGCATCTACGTCGGGTTCAAGCTCGTCCGGTTCACGGGGGCGAGCTTCGACCTGCTCGGGGCGCTAGGGCTGTCCTGACCCGTCGGGGACCTCGTGGGGAGGGGCGTGGTCCCCTCGGGTCAGAACAGTCGGTCGGAGGCCAGTTCCGCGCCGTCGGCCAGCGAATCCAGCTTCTCCCAGGCGATTTCGGGGTAAACGGCCCCGAACCCGGCGAACGTCCCGAGACCACAGTCCGCCCCCGCGAGGATCCGCGTCGGGTCGCCCACCACCTCGGCGAACCGTTCGAGCCGGTCGGCGACGACCTCGGGCGGTTCGATGTAGTTGACCGTGACGTCGATCACGCCCGGGACGAGCAGCCAGCCCTCGGGCAGCGGGTGCTCCCGGAGTAGTTCGTAGTCGTGCTGGTGACACGGGTTGGCCTGCTCCAGCAGGAGGCCGCCGATGTCGGCCTCGTAGATCTCCGGGAGCACCTTCTCGAGCGGGATGTCGTGGTGGTGGGGCCCCTCGTAGTTCCCCCAGCAGACGTGCATCCGGACCTGCTCCTCGGGGACGTCCGCCAGCGCCTCGTTGAGCGCCTCGACGTGGGTGCGGGCGACCTCGACGAACGCCTCGTCCGAGTGGTCCTTGAATTTGAGGTGCCGGCCCCCCAGCAGGTCCGGCGAGTCGATCTGGAGGACCGCGTCCGACTCCGCGATGCGCTCGTACTCGGTTCGCATCGCGTCGGCGACCGCGAACACGTACTCCTCGTGGCTCTCGTAGTGTTCGTTGCCGATATAGGAGGCGACGGTGCCCGGCGAGGCCGCCGTCACGAACGTCTCCTCGAAGTCGGCGCCGGTCGCCTCGATGGCCGATTCGAACGTCTCGAGCTCCCCCTCGGTCGCCTCCTCTCCCCGGTACTCGATGGGGCCGGTCGCGGCGGGGATGGTCGCGTCCGGCTCGGACCACTCGCTGAACGTCGGCACCTGGCGCGCGAACTCGGGGTACTCCTCGAGGTCCGCCCACTGGATGGCGGGGACCTCGCCGTCGAAGCCGGTCAGCCGCTCTGCCGCGTACAGCACGAACGCGAGTCGCCCCATCTCCCCGTGGCTCGCCACGTCGATGCCGGCCTCGTCCTGCCGCCGGACGACCGATTCGGTCGCCTCCTCGACGGCCTCGGCGAAGGCAGCCTCGTCGACCGCCTCGCCGGCCTCGCGCCGTTCGAGGAACTCGAGCATCCGCTCGGGACGGGGAAGGCTCCCGACGTGCGTCGACAGGATACGGTCCTCACTGCGTTTCATGTGCAAGCACCACGTCGAACTGGACGTCAGAAACACTTTATTCTTACTACTGGTTATTCTCCAACTCGTATC
>JBEPXB010000124.1:0-6704 GCA_041642135.1 Halobacteriales archaeon
CCGCCTCGAGCGAGGTCGCGCGCGGCGAGTCGAAGTACCCGCGTTCGTAGGCCAGGACCAGCGCCTCGCGCTGGGTGTCGGTCAGTTCGTACCCCTCCCCCTGTATCGGGAGCAACGCGTGTACGGCGGTGATGTCGATGGGGATCTCGTGCTCCTGGCAGTAGTTCCGGAACTCGCCGACCTCCTCCCGGCTCTCCGCGCGCACCTCGAACCGCCACCCCTCCTTCGTTCCCACCCCCGAGAGTACGACGAGGAGGGTCTCGGCGAGAGCACTCAGGATGCCGACGTACTCCCGTTTCCACTCGGCGCGCATGAGGTACTCGTTCTCGACGCTGTCGATGAGTCTGATGTCGGTCACGCCGGCGTGGGTCTCGAACGAGGCCTCGATGTCCGTGGCCTCCGCACCGCGGACCCAGAAGTACGGGATTATCAGGTTTTCGTGGGGGATGAGTCGCTCCAGCTCCACCGTCACGCCCGGCAGGTTCTCGAAGACGGTCCCCAGGGGGAACTCCTCGGCCGGGGTCGTGAACTCCATGACGGTCGCCATACGAACGGTTCGTCGCGGAGGTGGATAACGGCTGAGAGTGGTACGTCAGGGTCGGACCGGCCGAGAGCGGTGTCGGGCCGGCCCCGACCACCGCCTTCGGGCGGTCGGGGGACCCGTCGGTCGTCCGGTGGGGGAGCGGCGACACCTGGACTCCCGCCGGTCGCGGCTCGCGGCACCGGGCGGGAGCCGAACCCTCCGGGAAAGGTTTTAGTGCCTGTAGAGTTACTCGGAAAATGAGTAACTATGGTCGATGCCGTCACGACCCGGCTCATCCGTCCGGGTACCGCGCGTTTCGCGAGGCACAGCACTCAGGTCGCCCCGGGGGGACCGTAACCCATGGACATCGATACGGGCGTCGTCCTCGCGGCCGGCGAGGGCACGCGGCTGCGGCCGATGACGCACAACCGGCCCAAGCCGATGCTCCCGGCGGCGAACCGGCCGATCCTCGAACACGTTCTCGACGCCCTGGTCCACGCGGGCGTCTCCGAGCTGGTGCTGGTGGTCGGCTACAAGCGCGACCGGGTCCAGGACCACGTCGGTCCCACCTACCGTGGCGTCCCCGTCGAGTACGTCGTCCAGGGCAAGCAGCTCGGGAGCGGCCACGCGCTCCTGCAGGCTCGCGAGGCGGTCTCGGGGCCGCTGCTCGTCGTCAACGGCGACCGGATCGTCGACGAGGGGATGACCCGGGGGGTCGTCGAGGCGTTCGACGGCGAGACCACCCTGGGCGTGGTCCGCGAGCACAACCCCGGTCGCTACGGCTCCGTCGAGGTCGAGGGCGACCGCGTCGTCGGCCTGGTCGAGAACCCCGACGAGCCGGCGTTCGGGTTCGTCAACGCCGGCATCTACGCGTTCGCCGACGGCGTGTTCGACCGGCTCGAGGCCACCCCCCGGACCGACGGCGCCCTCCCCATCACCGACACGGTCCTCCACGAGATCGGTTCGGGCGAGCGGGCGGTCCGCGCGGTCGAGGTCGAGGGGCTCTGGGCGGACGCCACCTACCCGTGGGATCTCCTCTACCTCACCCGGCGGCTCCTCGAGGAAGGGAAGGTCGACGGGACCGAACAGCACCCGGGCGTGTACGTCTCGCCCTCGGCGCGGGTCCACGCCACGGCGACCCTGCAGTCGCCCGTCGTCGTCGGGGACGACTGCGAGGTGGGCGCCGGCGCGGTGGTCGGCCCGAACGTCGCGCTCGGCCGGAACGTCACGGTGGGCGCGAACGCGACCGTCGTCGACTCCGTCGTGGACACTGACACGCGCGTGGGCGTGGCGTCGACGCTCGTCGAGACCGTCACCGGGGAGAACGTCGACTTCGGAGCCGGGACGGTCGTCCCCGGCGGCCCGGGCGACGTCGTCCTCGAGGACCGGGTGTTCCGCGACCGGGACCTCGGGGCGGTGTTCGCCGACCGCGTCCGGACGGGCGGGCGGGTCGCTGCCGACCCGGGGACGCTCGTCGGCCCCGGCGCCCGCCTCCACACGGGCGTGACCGTGAGCGGTCGGGTCGGCGCGGGCGCCGAGGTGACGCGCTGATGTGCGGGATCATCGGCTGTGCCGGTCGGGGCGACGCGACGCTGGAGACGCTGCTCGACGGCCTGGGGAAACTCGACTACCGCGGCTACGACTCGGCGGGCGTCGCCCTCGCTGGCGCGACGGGCGTCGACGTGGTGAAGAAGGCCGGCAAGCTCGAGGCGCTGATCGAGGCGCTGGAGGGCGAGCGCGACCGCCTCGACGGCTCGGTAGGTATCGGTCACACGCGCTGGAGCACCCACGGCGCGCCGACCGACGCCAACGCCCACCCGCACACCGACGCCGACGGCCGGGTCGCGGTCGTTCACAACGGTATCATCGAGAACTACCAGTCCCTGCGCGACGAACTGACCGCGGCGGGCTACCGGTTCGCGAGCGAGACCGACACCGAGGTCGTCCCGCACCTCGTCGCCCGCGCGCTCGACGACGGGCTCGGGCCCGAGGACGCGGTCCGCGAGGCCGTCTCGCGGCTGGAGGGGAGCTACGCCCTGGGCGTGGTCGTTGCCGGCACCGACGCCGTCTTCGCCGCTCGGCGGGACTCGCCGCTCGTCCTGGGGCTGGGCGACGGCGCGAACTACGTCGCCAGCGACGTCCCCGCGTTCCGCGAGCACACCGACCGCGTGGTCTACCTCGAGGACGGCGAGTTCGCCCGCGTGACCGCCGATTCGTGGGTGGTGACCGACGCCGACGGCGCGCCCGTCGAGCGGGAGGTCCACACCGTCGAGTGGGACCCCGAGGACACCGGGAAGTCCGGCTACGAGCACTTCATGCTCAAGGAGATCCACGAGCAGCCCCGGGCGCTCCGCCAGGGGCTCCAGGGCCGGGTCGACGAGATGCGCGGAGAGGTCACCCTGGAGGAGTTCCCCTCGCTCTCGCCCGACCGCGTCCACCTCGTCGCCTGCGGCACCTCCTACCACGCCGCGGTGTACGGCGCGCGCCTGCTGCAGTCCCGGGGCGTGCCGGCCCAGCCGTTTTACGCCCACGAGTACGCGAGCGCGGCGCCGCCGACCGACGGTGCGCTCGTCGTCGGCGTCTCGCAGAGCGGCGAGACGGCCGACACCCTCTCCGCCGTGCGGACCGCGATGCGCCACGGCGCCGAGACCGTCGCGCTCACGAACACGGTCGAGTCGACGATGGCCCGCGAGTGCGACCACCGGCTCTACATCCGCTCCGGCCCGGAAATCGGCGTCGCCGCGACCAAGACGTTCGCTTCCCAACTGGTCGCGCTCAACCTCTTCGCGCTCGACGTCGCGCCCGGGAGCGACGACCGCGAGGCCATCGCGGCGCTCCGCGACCTTCCGGGTGACGTCCAGGAACTCCTCGACGGATCGAACGCCGAAGAGATCGCGGGCGAGTACGCCGACGCCGATTCGTACTTCTTCATCGGTCGCGGCCTCCACTACCCGGTCGCGCTGGAAGGGGCACTCAAACTCAAGGAGATAAGCTACGAGCACGCCGAGGGGTTCGCCGCCGGGGAGTTGAAACACGGCCCGCTCGCGCTCGTCACCGAGCGGACGCCCGTGTTCGCGATGGTCACCGGCGAGGACGAGGACGCGAGAAAGACCATCGGGAACGTAAAGGAGGTCGAGGCCCGCGACGCGCCGGTCGTCGCCGTCACGGACGGTCGGACCGAGGTCGAACGCTACGCGGATCACGTCCTCCGGGTGCCCGAGACCCACCCGGTCGTGGCGCCACTCCTCGCGAACGTCCAGCTCCAGCTCGTCGCGTACCACGTCGCCAACGACCTGGGCCGGCCCATCGACAAGCCGCGCCACCTCGCGAAGTCCGTCACCGTCGAGTGACACCCTGCTCGAAGAACGCGATCTCCTCCGTAGGCGTCACGGGCTGTCCGACTCGGGACGGATCGGCGGCCCGCGCCCACGCCGCCAGCCCGTTCGAGACTATTTATTATTCATGAATATATGTTCTCGGCCACGAGACTTATGTAACTTGGACGGGACCGTTCGGCCATGCGCACCTCCGTACACCCTCCTGGGGGGATGAAGTAATGAGCCGCTACCCGCGAACCGTCCGCGACTCGGCGATCAAGTGTATCGGGTGCAACGCGCCCGTCGCCCGGACCGTCGACGACCGCTACGTCTGCGTCGAGTGCGGCGAGTCGCCGATCCGGAACGGCCATTGATATCCGTCCGGTGAGGTGGTAGTTTCCACGATCGGTCGTGGTCGTCACACTCGTATCGTACGGGCCGTACCACCCCGAGGAGGTCGGTCACTACCCGGTCGGACTGGTCGTCTCTCGCGACGAGTTCGCGGACCACGCGGTCGTGCCTCGGCAGCAGCCGCGCCGTCGGTGAGGGATCGGACGTCGAGACCGGTCGTCTCGATATATACGGCGTGGGTCATGCAGGATACTGTTCCTCCGAGCGTGCTCCGTCCCACAGGTTTTTGCTTCCGTGCTACGATAGTATTACTATGAAGTACGCGAACGTCAGCGTCAAATTCCCGGAAGGGCTCAACCAGGAACTCGAACGGTTCCTCGACGAGACGGGGGTCTACACCAACAAAAGCGAGTTCATCAAGGAAGCGGTCCGTCGGCACCTCGTAGAGCTGAACAACGAACCGGCTATCTCGGCACTTCGCATCGAACAATTACTCGCTCGCGCCGAACAGGACTCGACCTCCGACGACGAACTCCACGACCGCCTCGAAGACCTTCGAGATCGTGTCGACCAGGCGGCGTTGGCCGATGCAGTCGAGTCCGGGCGAGAGGCCACGGCCGACGAGTACGCCGAGCAGTCGTGAAGATCCTCGACACGAATCTCTGGGTCTTCGGTACGTTGGGGACCAATTGCCGTGCGGAGCGCCTTCTCGACGAGATCGAGCGTGGAGAGACTGTGTCGGCGATCAACGCCTACATGCTGCAAGAGGCACTCGAAGCGTTCGACCGGACACCCGGGCTGACTGCAGCGGAACGCGACGACGTGAAAACACTGTTTCTCACCCGTCTCGCCCGGATGACCGGCCTCATCGAGGCTCCCTCGAGTCGCGACGTCGTCGATTCGCTGCTGGACCAGCGTCGGTCAGCGGTCCAGACACGACTCCTCGCACGGATCACCGACCTCCAGCCCAAGGACGTCCCCATCTTCCTACAAAGAGGGAATCCCGCCCTTCAGGGCGGGAGGGAATCGACAACCCCTACACTAACCACGCTTAGATGCTCGGCCTGAATGCCGACCGCTACCTTTAACTTACGTAGAAACTTACGCTTAGGCGGATGAGAGCCGACTTCGATATGGAGCGAGGCGGGCCACTTCACGAAGCAGTGAAGCAATACGCCCGCGACCACGGGATACGTCACTCACGAGCGTACCCCGAACTCCTCCGCAAAGCACTCGAATCCGAAGGCTACGATGTCAACGACCCAGACAGCGAATAAGACGCTGGAAGCCACGCTCGCACCCCCAACACGGTGCAAAGAGCAACGCCTCCAGCAAACGCTGTCCGAATACCGAGACGCACTCCACGACGCCTTCGAGCAAGACTGTACGACGATGAGCGCCACGAACGACGTGGTGACACCGTACAACTTACCGTATCAAGCGAAAGACGCTCTCAAGTCCTACGTCCCCAAACTCCACAACACGTACAACGCGAAGGAGTTGGACGGCGAACACCCGCTCCGCTTCGTGAATCGAGCCGGGACATTCGACCGCGACACCTCGCGTAAGTACGAGATCTGCTGGAACGTTCCCCAACCCGGTCGCGGAACCAACTTCTGGATTCCACTCCGACTGAATCCAGAGCAGGGGGGTCTGTGGGACGATCTTCTCGACGACGAGTCGAGTACGAAGGTGGGCGAGCTTCGCTTGCAGAACCATCGGACGACGTGGACGCTCCACGTCACCGTTGAGTACGAGGTCGAAGATACGACGGAGTTGCCCGAGAATCCGACTCGGGTTGGCTTCGATATTGGCGAGTCGATGCTGGTCACGGGCTGTGCCCTCCAGCACGACACGCCTACCAACCCGTTGCTGATCAACGGGAACGAGGCCAAGCGGCTCCGCAAGGAGATGCACACGACGCTCACGCGTCTCCAAGAGCGAGACGCCTCGGAGTGGCGTATCGATGAACGCTTCTCGTACTACCAGAACCGACTCACGGACATCATCGAGAAAGCGTCTGGTGAGTCCGTTGAATACGCCAAACAGTTCGAGAATCCCGTCGTCATAATGGAGGACTTGGTGTACATCCGGGAGTCGCTGGACTACGGGAAGTATATGAATCGACGCCTGCACTCGTGGGCGTTCGCTCGGTTGCAAGATCGTATCGAGAACAAGGCACGAGATGCTGGTATTCCGGTGCGGTACGTTCACCCGCAGTACACCTCGAAGACGTGCCACTCGTGCAAGCACATCGGGTATCGACTTCGGCAAGCCGAGTTCACGTGCAAGAACCCCGAGTGCCACGTATCGACGTTTCAAGCGGATATTAACGCGAGTGCGAACATCGCACGGCGCGTAGACCCGTGGGGAGAGAGCCTGCCGTGGAAACAGGCAGGCGATGACTCGCCACAGGACGGGAGCCGTTGTGACACGGCCACGACTCACCGTGAGACGAGCGTACCAGCGCAGATGACGCTCACGGCGTTTCGAGAGTCGGAACCCACTGCCAG
>JBEPXB010000124.1:6714-7080 GCA_041642135.1 Halobacteriales archaeon
AGGACGGGAGCCGTTGTGACACGGCCACGACTCACCGTGAGACGAGCGAGAACCTCTCGTAGATGACGCTCACGACCTACAAAGAGTCGGAACCCACTGCCAGCGACGACTAATTGGCATTCCCACCGTGTGGGAAGCCCCGCCGTTCACGGCGGGGAGGATGTCACTCTGGTACTGGCATTCGAGCATCGCGAACGTGAGCCGGTGCTTCTCACGAACGACGCTGGCTTCGCTTCGTTTTCCCCGGACGGGTATAACCTCACGGAGATCACCATCGAACACGTCGAGTAACCGGTCGACGTCCTCCTCTCGACCCCGAACTGCTCAGTAACTCGGAGCCCTTCGGGGTTTCCCGCCGTTTCCGAT
>JBEPXB010000125.1:0-7078 GCA_041642135.1 Halobacteriales archaeon
GGGTCCGTCGTCGGGTCCCTGTCGGCCGACCCCGTCCGCGTACCGGGGGTCATCGATCCCCGGTCGCCGAGGTCGGTCGAGCACCCGGCGAGGAGCCCGGCTCCCGCGCCACAGAGCGCGAGGAAGCGGCGTCGGTCCATACGCTCGAGTAAACCGGCAGCGGAAAGTGCTTTGAGGAGAGTATAGTCCCCGTTTGAGTCACGGTCGTCGCCCGGGCCGTCGAGTGTCCGGACTATAGTAGCGTTTGGAACCGATGACACACTCCGGACGGGGACGTCCCCCCGTCCGTGAGTAAAGACTTCCAAACGCTACTACAGCGAGCGATCCGAAGCGCGAAGGTTGGCCGTGTTCCGAACGCCACTCGCTCGATCACGGCACTCGCACCGCTACCCTTTCGTCTCCGGACGCCCGACCTCCGGGTATGCCCGACGAGCGACTCCGCGAACTCCACGAGCACCTCGCGGCGACGGCGGAACTCCCGCTCGACCGCGGGGCGACGCGGTGGGTCGCCGAGGCGGAGGCCGTCGCCGAGGACTGTCTCGACGTGACCGACGCCGCGGTACGTCGCCGGCGCGTCGGCCACGTCAGGGACCTGCTCGCCGAGGTCGACGGGACCGGACACCCGGAGGGCGACCGCCACGTCGAGGCGGCCCGCACACTCGCCGCGGAGATCCTCGACGGTGTCGGGTCGGAAGAGGGGGCGTGACAGTCGGAAGCGCGCTCGACCTCACTCCAGGACGACGAGGACGTCACCCTGGTTGACGCTCTGACCCTCCTCGACCGCGACCTGCGCGACCGTGCCGCCGCGCTCGGCGATGACGTCGTTCTCCATCTTCATCGCCTCCAGCACGCAGATGACGTCGCCGGACTCGACCGTGTCGCCCTCGGCGACGTTCACCTCGAGGATGGTGCCCTGCATCTCGGCGTCGATGGTCTCGCCCTCGACGCTCGTGCCGACCGACGAGCCGCCGCCACCGCCGGACGAGCCGCTACCGCCACCGCCGGAGCGCCTGCCGGGCCGGGAGCCCGACCCCGAGCCAGAGCCGGAACTCGACGCCGCGGCCGCGAGCCCGCCGCGGTCCTCCAGGTTCACCTGGAACCGCTTGCCGTTCACCTCGACGGTGAACTCCCGTTCGACGACCTCCTCGTCCTCGTCGTCCTCGCTCGCCCCCTCGCCCGGTCCCCACCGCTCCTGGGCCTCGCGGATCCGGTCGCGATCGAGTTCCTCGTCGAGGTACTTCGTGGTGTGCTCGCCGGCGACGAACCGGTCGTCGGTGAGCATCAGCCGGTGGAACGGGATTATCGTGGGAATGCCCTCGATGTCGTACTCGGCGAGCGCGCGCTTCGCACGGGCGATGCATTCCTCGCGGTCGCTCCCGCGGACGATGAGCTTCGCGATCATCGAGTCGTAGTCGGTGACGAGCTTGTCCCCCTGCCGGAGCGCGTCGTCCATCCGGACGCCGACGCCGCCGGGCGGGTCGTACGTCCTGAGCTTTCCGCCCGTCGCGGGAGCGAAGTCCTCGGCGGCGTTCTCCGCGTTGATCCGGAACTCCATCGCGTGCCCGTCGATCTCGACGTCGTCCTGGTCGAAGGAGAGCTCCTCGCCGGCGGCGACCCGGAGCTGCCACTTCACGATGTCGATCCCCGTGATCTCCTCGGTGACGCAGTGCTCGACCTGGATGCGGGTGTTCACCTCGAGGAAGTAGAACTCGCCCTCCTCGACGAGGAACTCGACCGTGCCGGCGTTCGTGTAGTCCGTGGCGGCGACCCCGCGGCGGGCGGCCTCGCCGATCCGCTCGCGGAGGTCGTCGTCGAGCGCCGGCGAGGGGCCCTCCTCGATGACCTTCTGGTGGCGCCGCTGGAGCGAGCAGTCGCGCTCGCCCAGGTGCCGGACGTTGCCGTGGTGGTCCGCGATGATCTGTACCTCGATGTGACGCGGCTGCTCCAGGTACCGCTCGAGGTAGACGGAGTCGTTGTCGAAGTAGGCCTCGCCCTCGCGGCGGGCGGCCTCGAGCTGGTCGGCCGCCTCGTCGGGCTCCCGGACGACCTTCATGCCGCGGCCGCCGCCGCCCCCCTCCGCCTTGATGGCGATGGGGTAGCCGTTCTCCTCGCCGAACTCTAGAACCTCCTCGGGATCGGTGACGGGGTCCGTGGTGCCGGGGACGATGGGGACGTCGGCCCCCTGCATCGTCTTCCGGGCCTTGGTCTTCTCGCCGAGGCGCTCCATCGCGTCGCCGGAGGGCCCGACCCAGGTGAGGCCGTCCTCGGCCTCGACCTTCCGGGCGAACTCGGCGTTCTCCGCGAGGAAGCCGTAACCCGGGTGGACGGCGTCGGCGCCGGCCTTTCGGGCCGCATCGATCACCGCCTCGTGGTCGAGGTAGGAGTCGGCTGCACGGGCCGGGCCGACGTTGTACGCCTCGTCGGCGTACCGGACGTGGCCGCCGTGCTTGTCGGCCTCGCTGTACACCGCGACGGTGCCCACGCCGAGGTCCTCGCAGGCACGCATCACCCGAACCGCGATCTCGCCGCGGTTCGCGACGAGCACCTTGTCGAACATGGCCTTACCCCGGTGAGTGTCGCGTCGCCCATGTGAGTCTATCGGTGACCACCGCCGGGGCCCGGTCGGGCGGTTCGGTGCGAACGGATGGCTCGGATGGTTCGAAGGGGTCAGCGCATCCGACGGGTCCGTCCCGACGCCGTCCACGGGTCGGTCGGTGCGTACCGGGGCACGCGGACCCGGCGGCGCTGAACGTCCCCGATGCGGCCGGCGTACGACCACCGCCGGTCGGTCCACCCGCGCTCGTCGCCGGCATCCTCGTCTGCCGCGGCCTGGGCCTGCATCCGCGCCCCGACGTAGGCGTTCACGGCGGCCGCGATGGCGGCCGTCTCGTCCTCGTCGGCGTCCTCGGGGAGGTCGATACGCATGCTACAGGGGGATGTTCCCGTGCTTCCGGGAGGGGCCTTCCTTGCGCTTCGAGCGGAGCATGTGGAGGTCCTTCACGAGGCGGGCGCGGGTGTCCTTCGGCTCGATCACGTCGTCGACGAACCCCCGCTCGGCCGCGGTGTAGGGGTTCGCGAACGCGTCACGGTACTCCTCGATGAGTTCCTCGCGGCGGGCTTCCACGTCCTCTGCCGTCTCCAGTTCGTCGTCGTAGAGGATGTTCACCGCGCCGCGCGGACCCATCACCGCGATCTCCGCGGTGGGCCAGGCGTAGTTGACGTCCGCCTCGAGGTGCTTCGAGGCCATCACGTCGTAGGCCCCGCCGTACGCTTTTCTGGTGATGACGGTCATCAGCGGCACCGTCGCCTCGGAGTAGGCGTACAGGAGTTTGGCGCCGTGTTTGATGATGCCCCCGTGCTCCTGGTCGGTCCCGGGCATGAACCCGGGGACGTCGACGAAGGTGAGGATGGGGATATTGAACGCATCACAGAAGCGGACGAACCGCGAGCCCTTCAGCGAGGAGTCGATGTCGAGCGTCCCGGCGTTGACGCGGGGCTGGTTCGCGACGACGCCGATCGAGTGACCGTCGAGTCTGGCGAAGCCGGTGACGAGATTTCTAGCGTACCGCTCGGCGACCTCGAAGAACGACCCCTCGTCGACGATGGGCTCGATCACGTCGACGATGTCGTAGGGCTTCTGTGGCAGGTCCGGGACCACGTCCTCGACGGCGTCGACCGGGCGGTCGGGGTCGTCCCACGGGTCGACCCGGGGCGGGTCCTCGACGTTGTTCGCCGGGAGGAACGAGAGGAGGTAGCGGATGTCGTCGAGCGCCTCCTCCTCGGCCGCGGCCGAGAAGTGCGCGACGCCGGACTCGCCGGTGTGAGTGGCCGCACCCCCGAGTTCCTCGAACCCCACCTCCTCGCCCGTGACCGTCTCGATGACGTCGGGGCCGGTGATGAACATGTGGCTCGTCTCCTCGACCATGAAGATGAAATCCGTGATGGCGGGGGAGTAGACCGCGCCGCCGGCACAGGGACCCATGATGGCCGAGACCTGCGGGACGACGCCGCTGGCCTTCTGGTTGCGGTGGAAGATGTCGGCGTAGCCGGCCAGCGAATCGATCCCCTCCTGGATGCGCGCGCCCGCGGAATCGTTCAGGCCGATGATCGGCGCGCCCGTCTCGAGGGCCCGGTCCATCACCTTGCAGACCTTCTCGGCGAACACCTCGCCGAGCGACCCCCCGAAGACGGTGAAGTCGTGGGCGAAAACGAAGACGGTGCGACCGTCGACCTCGCCGTAGCCCGTGACGACGCCGTCGCCGGGCACCTTCTTCTCCTCCATGTCGAAGTTGGTCGACCGGTGCTCCCGCAGCGCGTCGAACTCCACGAACGTCCCGTCGTCGAGGAAGTAGTCGATCCGTTCGCGAGCGGTCTTCTTTCCGCGGTCGTGCTGGGCCTGGATGCGCTCCTCGCCGCCACCCTTCTCGGCCTCGGCCTTCCGCTCGCGGAGCTCCTCGATCCTCTCGTCCATCGTCATGCGGACCACCGCCGGTGGCTCATCGGCGGGGAGAGACGGGCCTCCGAAAAAGGGTTATCGGGTCGACGACCCGACGACGGTCCCGCGACGGCCCGGCCGTCGTCGGTCGGTCTACAGTTCCGAGTCCGTCTCCCGGCTCGTCCGCTCCGTGCTCTCGGTGCCGGTCGTGTCGGTGTCGGACGCGAGGTCCTCGAGGTCGTCGGTGTCGACCGAGGTCTTCTCGCGCATCTCCTCGAGTTCCTGCTCGACCTCCTCGCGACCCTTCTGGAACTCGCCGATCGCCTCGCCCGAGGACCGGGCGAGCTTGGGGATCTTGTTCGCGCCGAACAGCAGGACGGCGATGAACAGGATGACGAGCAGTTCCGGGCCACCGGGGATACCCGGGAACAGCGGGACGAGGGTTCCGGTCAACATCGTACCCCGAAGTGGCGCTCGCTGGCTTGTAGGCCTTTCGCCCTGCCCGGTTGCCCGAAGCACAACGCTGATGCCTCGTTCGGAACTCGCGTCGACATGACGTCCGTCGGCGACGACGCCCCGGATTTCGGCGGGCCGCCCACGAACCGCGGGATGACCTACGCGTGGGTGAGCGACGACCCCCGGCGTCGAACCCGACTACGAGGAGGTCGAGGCGGCCGCCGCCGCTGCCGACTGAGGAACGACTCGCATCGAGTGACGCACGACTCGTCCCGGTCGCGTGACAGCGGGTTTTTGCCGCGCCGCGCGTAGGAGTCGGTATGAGCGACACGGAAGGTTCGGATGCCGACCGCGGTGCGTCGGGCAACGGCGGCCACCGGTACGATCCGGACGCGGACCACGCGTTCCCCGCCGAGCGCGTCAACGAGGCCATCCGATACGTCGAGACAGACCCGGAGATCCAGGCGTACCTCGAGGCACAGAACGTCAACCCCGTCACGCGGAAGGGGTACAACGACCACGGGCGAAAGCACATCGAGATCGTCAGCAACCGCGCGCTCTGTCTCTACGACCTCCTGAAGGCGGGCGGGGTCGAGTTCAACGGCGCCGGAGAGCAGGGTCTCGACGAGGCCGACGAGGCCGTCATCGTCTACCTCGCGGCGATCCTCCACGACATCGGTCACGTCGTCCACCGCGACGACCACCCGTACTACTCGATCCCGCTAGCGGCCGACGTCCTCGACCGTGTCCTCCCCGAACTCGGCTACGACACCGGGGAGTCGGTCCGGGTGAAGGGCGAGGTGCTCCACGCGATCCTCTGTCATCACGCCGAGGAGGACCCCCTGACCCTCGAGGCGGGGGTCGTCCGCGTCGCCGACGGCCTGGACATGGAGGCCGGCCGGTCGCGCATCCCCTACGAGAAGGGCGGCCGGGGCATCAACACCCTCTCCAGCCGGGCGATCAAGAACGTCTCCCTGCGACCGGGCGACGGCCGACCGGTGCTCATCGAGATCGAGATGACCGACGCGGTCGGCGTCTACCAGGTCGACGAACTCCTCAAGTCGAAGCTCCGCGGTTCGGGACTCGAGGACGAGCTCCGGATCGTCGCGCTGAACGTCAGCGCCGCCGAGAACGAGCGTCTCGTCGAGCGGATCGAGCTCTGAGCCGCGTCGGTTCTCGCTCGGCCCCCACTCCTCGGAGCACCCGTCGTCGCACCCGTCACTCCTCGACGAACCCGTTGCCGCTCATCCTGACCCGGCCGTCGTCGCCGACGTGGGCCTCCGCGTCGAAGATCGCCCGGACCGTGTTGACCGTCTGGTCGTCGTGCATCCCGGGGTCGAGCGCGAACACGCCCAGCAGTCCCGTCGACTGGATCCGCGAGCTGAAGACGTGGAGGAACCGGAACACCGTCTGGACCTCCGAGTACATGAGGAGCGTCGAGACGGAGGCGAGGCCGACCCGGACCCGGTCGCCCGCACCCATCCGGTCGAACTGCTGGACGAGTTTGGCGAACTCGAGGCTGATCCCCGTGAGGTCACCCGGCGAACCGATCCGCTGGACGGGGATGGCGTCCTCGAGCGGCAGGTCCTGACCCGTCGCGTCGACGATGCCGAAACTCGTCGTCGGGTCGGCGCCGCGGTCCCGGAACCAGGAGACGACCCAGTCGGCCGGTCGGTTCGTCGTGATGACGACCGTGCTCTCCCCGGGCGGTCCGTCCGCGAGGACGTCGAGGAGCGCCGAGTCCGACGCCGTGGAGGCGCCGCTGACCAGCAGGTTGGTCCCCGGGGCAAACGACACGCGGCGGTCGGCCCGCAGTCCCGGGACGCTGTAGTTCACGACCCGTCGGCACCCCCACCCTCACCCCGGCTGCCGTCCTCGGAACCTCCGGTGTCGGTCCCGGCACCCCCATCCGCGTCCTCGCCGTGGTCACCGTCTCCGGCGTCGTTCTCCGGCCCGGTCGACTCCGCCTCGATGTCCCGGACCATGGCGACGAAGTCCCCGTCGTCGAGTTCGGGCATCACCGCGTCCAGTTCCTGGCTCAGCGTCTCGACGCGGGTTCTGAGCTCGTCGTACTCCTCGCTCCGTTCGAGTTCCTCGGCGGACTTGGCCGACCGGAGGGCCGCCTGCTTCTCGACCAGCGCGTAGTACTCCCGCTCCAAGTCGGCGTACGAGTCGCGCGAGAGCAGC
>JBEPXB010000126.1:0-7069 GCA_041642135.1 Halobacteriales archaeon
GACTCCATCTCGCCCTTCAGGAGCTTGAACGCAACCTCGTCCTCGGTCATCTCCTGGGAGCCGTGGTACGTGCAGTCGGGCTCGACGAGCAGGTAGACCGTCCCCTCGTCGTGGTAGTCCGGCCGGCCGGCCCGGCCGAGCATCTGCTCGAACTCCTGGACGGTGAGCCACTCGATGCCCATGGCCAGCGAGTCGAAGATCACCTGCGAGGCGGGGAAGTCCACCCCGGCGGCGAGTGCGGCCGTCGTGACCACCGCGGCGAGTTCCTGGTCGCCGAACATCCGCTCGACCTTCTTCCGCCGGCCGTAATCGAGACCGGCGTGGTAGGGCGCCGAGTCGTACTCGAGCTTGCGGGAGACCTCGTGACACCGCCGCCGGGAGTTCGTGAAGATGATCGTCTGCCCGCGGTAGCCCTTGCTCGATTTCGTGTCGAACGCTCGTCTCACCAGCTTGTTCTCGACGTCGACCTTCTCGCGGCCGTCGCTGGTGAACGTGACGTGGCGCTCGATCGGTACCGGACGCTCCTCGAACTCGATGAGGTTCGCGCGGAGCTTCCCGGCGAGCTCTTCGGGGTTGCCGACGGTCGCCGAGAGGTAGATCCACTGGGCGTCCTGGTTCCGCGTTTCGGTGTAGTATTTCAGCCGCGAGACGAGCCCGTCGAGGCGGTGGCCCCGCTCGTCCTCGCCGAGCGTGTGGATCTCGTCGATCACTACCGTGCCGATCTCTCCGAGGTCCCGCCCGGTGCGGAGCGCGTGGTCGATCCCCTCGTACGTGCCGACGATGACGTCCGCGCCCGGGTCGAAGCGGTTGCCGTCGTCGTTGATCCGCGAGGCGCCCACCCGGATCGAGACGTTCGCGATGTCGCCGTAGCGGTCCTGGAACGACTCGTACTTCTGGTTGGCGAGCGCGACCAGCGGCACGAGGAAGAGCATCTTGCCCTCCCCCTTCAGCACGCGGTCGATCCCGGCGAGTTCGCCGACGAGTGTCTTCCCGGTCGCCGTCGCGCTCACGACGAGCTGGTCGCGTCCCTCGAGCGCGCCGTGCTCGACCGCGAGGCTCTGGACCGGAAGCAGCGTGTCGAACCGGTCCTCGACCTTCGACCTGAGGTTCGGGTGGATGTCGAGCGAGTCCACCCGGACCGGGTCGACCTCGTCGGTGGTCGCGGAGATGGTGTCGAACCGCGTCAGGTCGGGGTCGAGGTCCCCCGAGAGGAGGTTCCGGATCCGTTCGAGGTCCCCGACCTCGAGCAGGAGCTCCTCGAGGCGGTCGCGTGCGCCCGAGCGGAGGCCCCTGAACTCGGCCTCGCGCTCGAGTTCCCGCATCGCACAGTCCGGACAGACGTGCTCGCCCTCGTCGACGATCGCGGTGTCGGCGGTGAGCGGCGAGTAGCGTCCGGCGTTCGCACAGAGCCGGCAGGTGCGGGTCACCTTCGCCTCGAGCTGGTAGCCGTCGAGCATCGCGCGGAGTTCGTCCCGTCCCTCCCGCGAGGTCTGCTCGGAGATGCGGATCCGGCGGGCGCGCCGGGCGAGTTCGACGAACTGCTCGGGCGCCCGGAGGTCCTCGTCGGTGCCCTTCTTCACCCGGAGGCGGGCGGGCCGGGGGCCGGCGCCCGTCCCTTTCACCTCGAGGACGCCGCGGAGCACCCGCTCGTCGTCTCGCTCGACCGCGACGAGGTACTTCCCGTCGCGCTCGTGGAGGAAGAGCGTCTCCACCTCCGCGACCTGCTGTGACACGTCCTCGTGTAGTCGGCCGCGGTACTTCACTCGCCCGGAACGCTCCGAGGACGAGGCCGTTCGGTCGTTCCGGCGCCGAAGGGGGTTTGACGGATGAGGTCCTACCGCGGGTATGGACGACGAGATACTCCTCGCGGTCCCGGCGGTGCTCCTGCTGGTCGCCGGCGCCGCCGCGACCGTCACCGGCGAGGTCACGCTGACACAACTGGCCCCGGGTGCGCTCGCGATGAGCCTGTTCGCCGCGGCGATGTACGGTCTCGCGAGATACCGGTCCCCGGCCAGCCCCGACACGGACGGTCGCCCCGTCCAGCGACCCGCCGGTAGCGGTCGCGCCGAGACGAGCGCGAACCGTGTCGGGGTGACCGATGGCGGGACCGACGCACCGCCCCGGGAGCCGGCCGACACCCACGGGCTCGCCCCCGTGGTCCGCCGTGCAGAGGAGGTCGACTACGAGGCGACCGACGCCGCACCCGGACTGCGAAAGGGCGTCCTCGTCGGCGAGGCCGACGGCGCGCGCAACCTCGCGATCCGGCGGTTCACGCTCGATCCCGGTGCGACAGTCCCGAAGCACACCAACGAGATCGAACACGAGCAGTACGTCCTCGAGGGGAACTACACGGTGGGCATCGGCGAGGAGGAGTACGAGGTCTCCGCCGGCGACTCGCTGTTCATCCCCGCGGGTGTGGTCCACTGGTACCGCAACGAGGGGTCGGACCGGGGGGCGTTCATCTGTGCCGTGCCGGTCGGCGACGACAGTATCGATTTGCTCGAAGACGAGTAAATCCAGCGGAGAGCGACCGGATCCGTCCCCGGAGCGGCGTCGGTTTTATCTTCCAGAATCCGTTAGGTCCGAGTGGACATGGGCTTCGGGAGCTACGACGAATCCGAACAGGAGAACCAGGCCGTAGACACCGATCTCGAGGACGGCGAGGCGGTGAACACCTCGGAGCACGACCACGAGGGGTCCGTCGAGTACGAGTTCGGCGACACGGACAGCGACGACCTGCTCGACAAACTCGAGGAGATCAAGGGCAGGGGCGGCGAGGCGTCGGACTGATACTGTCGGACGTGGGCCCATGAACGAGATCGTCGTACCGTGGTGGCGATGACGTTCGGGTAGTCATGTCCGACAGTACGGGGTGCCGTCCGTGAAGTCGGGCGTCCGTGCCCTCGGCGTGGCGGAGTCCTACCCGGGGACGCGCCACGCCGACGAGGGCGTCCACAGCACGCTCGCCGGAGCCGTGCTCCGCGCCGACCGGGTCGTCGACGGGTTGGCCTTCGCGACGTGTACCGTCGGCGCGCTCGACGCCACCGACGCCGTCGCCCGCCTGTGGACCGACCTCGACCGCCCGGACGTCCGCTACCTCCTCCTCGCCGGCGTCGCCCCCGCGTGGTACAACCTCCTCGACCTCCGCTCGATCCACGAGCGGACGGGCCGTCCCGTCCTCGCGGTGACGTTCGAGGCGAGCGACGAACCGCTCCAGGAGGCCCTCGCCCGCCACTTCTCGGGCGAGGCACTCGAGGCCCGGCTCGAGACGGTCGGGCGGCTCCCGCCCCGCTCGCGCCTCTCGGTCAACGGCGAGACGGTGTTCGTCCGTGCGGTCGGCTGTGACGCGAGCGAGGCCCGCGACGTCGTCCGCGCGTTCACGCCCGAGGGCGGCCGGCCCGAGCCACTCAGAGTGGCCCGGCTGGCCGCCCGCGCGGGGCGGAGGTTCCTCGAGGACGGACACCCGGACGACGGCGACGGTGGAGACGAGGACGAACCGGTTTAGTCGGGGGCCGTCGAACCCCGCGTATGACCCCGCCCGACGCGATGGACGGCCTCGAGGTGACCGCCTGCGAGCGCTGTCCCGACCTCTGCGAGTCGCGCTCGCGCATCGTCAACGGCGTCGGCGACCCGGACGCCGACCTCCTGTTCGTCGGCGAGGCTCCCGGTGCCCAGGAGGACCGCGAGGGCGAACCCTTCGTCGGCCGCTCCGGGGACGTCCTCACGGACGCCCTGCGGGACCGCGGGCTCGCCCGCGAGGACGTCCGCATCACCAACTGCGTGCGCTGTCGGCCGCCGGAGAACCGCGACCCGCACGTCGAGGAACTCGAGAACTGCCGGCCGTACCTCGAAAGCGAGGTCGACCGCGTCGACCCCGACCTGATCGTCACCCTCGGGAAGGTCCCGAGCGAGCACCTCCTCGGCCGTTCGGTGGCGGTGACGAAGGCGGCCGGGACGGTCCACGACGTCCGTATCGCCGACGCGTCCCGACGACTGCTCGTCTGTGTCCACCCCGCTGCGACGCTGTACGACCCGAACCAGCGCGAGACGTTCGACGCGGCGCTCGACGAGGCCGTCTCGCTCGCCGGCGGTCGCTCCGACGGCGGGGACGGTCAGTCGCGCCTCGGGGAGTTCTAGACCCCCGTTTCGGGTCTCCGTCCTCTCCCGGTCGCGCCGTCGGCTCGTTCTCACCCGACAGGAACGGCCGGCGCCGTTCTTCGCGTCACGCACGAACGTATCGTATGAACACACGGCCGGGTCGCTGGATACGGGGACACCGCATCGCCTCGTTCGTGCTCCTGGCGTACGGCCTCTCCTGGAGCATCGAGGCCGTTCCCGTCCTCCTCGGAATGGAGCCGTCGTGGAGCCGGTGGTTCATAGAGGGGTTTCTGAGTCCGCTCTCGCCCGGCGTCGCGGCCGCCGTCGTCCTCCGTGCGAGCGGCGAGAGCGTCCGCGGGTGGCTTCGCGGACTCCTCCGGTGGCGCGTCCACCCGAAGTGGTACGTCGTCGCAATCGCGCTCCCGTTCGCCATCACCTACGCGGCGGGGGTCGCCTCGTGGGCGCTCGGCGGGCCCGTCGACTGGGGTGCGTTCGAGTTCGACCCCGTCGGCGTGACGATCGGGATCGTCCTCGGGACGCTCGTCGGCGGGGGTCAGGAGGAGTTCGGCTGGCGCGGGTTCGCACAGCCGGAACTCCAGGCCCGCTACGGCGGGTTCTACGCGGCGCTCCTCGTCGGCGTCTTCTGGGGGTTCTGGCACCTCCCGCAGTTCCTCCCCGGCGGGTTCCGCGCCGACTGGCCGGCCGAACTCGTCGTCGCGTACTTCGTCGGCATCGTCGCGTTCTCCGTCCTCCTGGGGTGGGTGTTCAACGGCTCCGGCGGGAGCGTCCTGCTCCCGATGCTGATGCACGGGACCGACAACGCCACCACGGGGCAGGTCCCGCTCGACCTCGAGGTCGTGCTCGTCGGCGACGCCGTCGACTGGTCGACGCTCGTCACGCTGAACGGGTCACACGCCCTCGTCACGTGGGTCGTCGCACTCGCGGTCCTCGCACTCGCCGGCCGGCACCTGCACGACCGCCGGGTCGCTCGCGTCCCGGGCCCGGACGAGCGGGCCGCCGGGAACGACTGACCGGGCACCGAGGACCGCACGCGAGGGCACGCACACCGCGCTACGGCGGTCGGTGCGCTACGACGGTCGATGGTCGATCCCCGTTATCCGTGCCCGCCAGTACGGCCGGTCGCCCTCGGGGAGGTTCCACTCGACCTCGGCCTCCGTCGGGACCGTCATCCCGTTTCGCTCCTCGTATTCGCGGAAGTAGCCGGTCCACGGTGCGTGGTCCTCCGTCTCCTGTCGGTACCGCTCGGTCGTCACCCGCTCCACCCGGTCGTCCTCGTCGAAGTGGAACACGACCGAGGCCGTGTTCCCGCCGTCCTCGATGGTGGCCCGTGCCGAGCGCTCGTCGACGGCCTCCCACTCGACGCCCTCGGCCGGGAGCAGCGCGGTCGGGAACCAGACCGCCTCGCTCAGGTACCGGACGAGTTCGCCCTCGTTCATCTCCTCGTCCGGACCGACGTCGGCCACGGTGACCGTCGAGAGGAGTCGCGCTCGCAGGACGCCCGAGCCGTGGTCGTAGGCGTCGAGGACCGTCACCGGGACGAACGGGAGGGCGCGGACGGTCGCGCTCCAGACGAACCCGGGCGGGTCGACCGTGTACTGCTGTGTCGCCGCCATCGGTCGCCAGGACCGCTCGGAGTCGCCCAGCCGGAACTCGCCCTCCTGTTCCAGTCGAACGGACCGGACGTACGGCTGGCCCTCCTTCAGGACGGCCTCGAAGTAGCGCCGTACGGGATCCGGGAGCCCCTCCAGGTCAGCGGCCTCGAAGCGACGCCCGGCGTCGTCCTCCGCCCCGGCCACCAGGTCCGAGGCGAGCCGGTCGTGGAGTCGGGCGACGCGGAGCGTGTTGAACAGGACGAGGCCGACGGCGGCGGCCACCAGCGCGGCCAGCGCGGGGAGGAGGGAGGGCGTTCTGTCGCTCATGTGCCCTCCTCCTACCCGACGGCGTATCAGCGTTCGTGTGATCCTCGACGACCGTTCGACCTCCCCCCGGGATCGCTCGGTGCTCCCCTCGTCGGGCCCACGTCCAGCCGCCCTCTCCGATACCGGGAACCCGTACGCTACCGTTTCCACATATCCCCTCTTGAGAAACAATTTTCAGTAGGGTAATTGTAGTCCGTGATGGTCGGGCGGCGCGTGGCCGCTCCGGTACGAAACGATGGACGTAGAACGCCTGGAGAAGTCGATCACCGAGGTGATGACGAGTCCGGTCCGGACGGTCGATCGCGATCTGTCGGTCGTCGCGGCCGCGAGTATCCTGTGGGAGGAGCGCATCGGGTCGCTGGTCGTCACCGGCGACCGGGGGGCCCCCGCCGGTATCGTCACGGAGTCGGACGTGGTCCGCGGCGTCGGCGTCGGGCACGACCCCGAGGTCATGACCGTCGCCGAACTGATGACCGCGCCCGTGATCACGGTAGACGCGGCCGAGACGGTCCGGGACGCCAGCGCCCGGATGCGCGAACACGACATCGAGAAGCTCCCGGTCGTCGAGGACGGCGAACTCGTGGGGGTGGTCACGACGACGGACCTCGCACACTCGCTTGCCCCGAGCCTGGGGGACATCATCGAGACGTTCGAGTAGGCGAGGTGGACGAGGACACATCGGACGCACGAACCCGCCGTCGAGCGATCTCGTATCGCCGGGCGCGGCCCGGCGTATCCGGGCTCGACGCCGTGGCCCCGGCGTGCGTCTTGCAGATGCGGTAGAAAAGAGCTACTGGAACCCGATCCGGCCGCCGCCGGCGCTCCGGGGTTCGGGCTGGCCGCCGCGGAAGTCCTCCTCGACGCGCTCGTAGTAGTCCCGGATGTCCTCGGTGATGGTCGGCCGCACGGACTCGAGAGCCTTCCGGAAGTGGCGCATCTCGACCTCCTCGGCCTCGTCGTTCTCGCGGAGGGCCATGATGGCCGCCTCGCGGGCGATCGACTCGAGGTCCGAGCCGACGTACCCCTCGGTG